>CAZKEW010000162.1:3496-5253 GCA_964551885.1 uncultured Eubacteriales bacterium | reverse complement strand
CCTTTATCCCTTTCCTCTCCTCTGCAGGGAGAAGGACAAGGAAAGAGAGTGTGAGAAAGAAACAAAAGACTTTCTTCATAGAGACCTCCTTTATTAAAAATAACTTCTTTCGCACGATTTTTTCTCCTCACTCAAAGTCTTTTCCCCGAAACTGATTTATTGTATTATATCATCATTGGTGGGGTCAGGTCTTCATTCTTGACATTACGGATTAGGCTGTCATGTCTACGGCCGGCCGACCGCAGTCATATAGACGATGCTCTCTTCCTCGCCGTCCACTCCCAGCAGGTCGTTTACTTCTTCGTCGTAGAGCGCGGCGACTTGACAGGAGCCGAGCCCCAAAGCCACGGCGGCCAAAGCCACGTTTTGGGCGATATGGCCGGCGTCAAGATAGATGTAGCGGTAAGCTCTTTCTCGGTATTTCCATTTTGACCGGGCAAATACGGCTGTCCAAGCGAAGACAACAGCCGCTTCCGCCATGAAGTCCTGGTCTAAGGCGGCTTCAGCGACCTCGGAACGGAGATCGCCCTGGCGAAGCCGTTCAAGCTCATGCGCGCGGATGTTGTAGTGGTATATCCCCGGCTCGATTCCTTCGACCATCTGCAGAGAGAGGTAAGTCTCCACAGGATAAAGAGCGCCCGCAGAAGGAGTTGCGCGGAGCTCATAGTCCATGTATTTTTTGGTGATCCCTTGCGACGCCCAGAGCAATTGCGATAGTTCCGCGTTGGTCAAAGGAATATTTTTGAAATGCCTGACGCTGCGCCGCAGCCCTATCGCTTCCCAGAGAGGCTTTCCGCCTTCCTTCACAGGTGGATCCAATCTGACCTTCGGCGCGTCAGGGTAGTTTTTATAGGTTTCAGGCTTTTTTCGCCATTCCAAGTACCCTCCGGGAAGCTTCCCCCTGATGTATTTTGTCTCGTCCTGAAATCTGCCTCCGATGCCGGATGTCATTGTGTCCCCCCTTATTTTTCGATAGCCTTCAATTTCGCTTTGGCCTCTTCCAGATTCGGGTCAAGCTTTAACGCCCTCCTCAGGTATTCCACCGCTTTTTCCTTCTGTCCGGCCATGAGGCTCAAATCGCTCATCCCGATGTAGAGCCTCGCTTCCTTCGGGTAAAGCTCGATGGCCATGAAACCGAGGGCCTGAGCTTCTTTTAATTTGTTGGCTTGAGCGAGTTGGCCGGCGGAAGCAGTGAACTGATCCGCGCTCAGGATGAGATGGGCCGAATCGATATCAAAGGCTCCCTTGTATAAATGGCGGGCTGCTTCAACCTCTCCCCGCCAAAGATGGGCTAGGCCGAGGGACGCCAAGATGACAGGCGAATTGGGATAGAGGTCCTGACCGATCGCGAGAACAGAGATGGCCTTGGCAGGATCATTTTTCCCGAGAAAGTGTTGAGCCACACTAGCCAGGTCCGATGTAAAATCAGGATAAAAGGAGGCGCCGGTGAACGTCTCTTTGAGCTTCGCCCCGATTTCTTCAAAGTTCGAACCCGGCGTAATGAATAGATCCCGGACATAGTCGGTGTAGGTCTTGTTCCAGTCTTTCTCCCAGTTCGCCACAAGGTTGATAAACTCTGCTTTGAAACGGGGATGCCTTTTTGGAGCGGAATTTCCTGTGCTGAGCTTGATGTAATCGCTGAAAAAGGCCAGCGCACCTCGCTTTTGGCAGCTCAGGAGCAACTCCCTGCCGCCTTCTTCTTCCAGCGCCTGGGCCATATAGGATCCGACTTTAGTGAAAGCCTGGTTCGAAGCCAG
>CAZKEW010000162.1:0-3396 GCA_964551885.1 uncultured Eubacteriales bacterium | reverse complement strand
GTGAGTCCTTGTCTCAGGCTGCGAACCGCCGTGGCTGACGGCAAAATGGCTGCCCCAGGGCTGAACTCCCCAGCCTATTCCATACCAAGTGAAAAATCCGTTGCGGAGGGCCATTGAGGAAAACATTTTTTTGTATGTCGCTTCTTTCAGGAGTTTTCCCTCTGTGACCCCGCGGGCATATTTGAGGAGGTCCACAACTGTCGACCGCGCGCCGCCCGCGGCAAAACGGCTCGAGATGTCCACAAATTCTGAAATTTTCAGTTCTCCCTTGATGAGCTGATAGCCTTGCACCCGGTTGGGAATCAGGTCGCGGGGATTATCCAGGCGGGAGTCTCCCATAGCCAGCGGCTCGAAAATATATTTTTTGATGTATTCTCCGTAAGGAAGGCCTGAGGCTCCTTCAATAGCGGCACCGAGGAGGTTGAACCCGTAGGAGGAATAGTTATAGCGAGTGCCGGGCTCAGCGACCGGGCCAAAATCTTGAAAGATGGCTATGGCCTGCCGCGTGTTCTTAGGCTCTTTGATATGACCTTCAACAGTATAATTTCTGTAGTGGCTGATCCCTCCGAGATGCCCGAGGAGCTGGCGGACTGTCACCGGCCATTTTTTCCTGGGATAATAAGGAACATAAGTCTGAATTTCGGAGTCGAGGTCGATTTTCCCTTCCTCCACGAGTTGCAGAACGGCGATAGCTGTTATTGTTTTCGTGATCGAAGCCAGCCGGTAAGAGCTTTCCGGCTTTGCCGGAACGCTATTTTCGAGGTCAGCGCAGCCGAATCCTTTCGCCCAGGTGAAATCATCCTTGATGAACCCCACCGAAAGGCCGGGAATTCTGTCGAAAGCCATCTGCTCAACGACAAAGCTCTCGTAGGCTTTGAGGGCCTCTGCATAGAGAGAGGGAGTGTCTTCCTGCGGCGGGAAAGTCCTTCCGAAGGCGTTTGCCGCGGTGAAGACGAGCAGAAAAACAAGGCTGAGCTTGAGTCTTTTCTCCATCCTAACTCCTTTACTTTCCTCTTATTGCTTTGTAGCTTATAGCATAGGCCAAACGATCGAGTCAAATGAACCGGGGGAATGGCCCAGAATTTTGAAGGACGATATCATCATCCATCCCGATATCTTGCCCCCCTGCCCGGAGGCAGGAGGACGGGAGGGCAGGAAGCGTTTTGCCGAAGCCTGCGAGGAATTGGGATATGTCCTTGCCATCCTCGGCCACGGAATGAAAATTCGCGGTGCGTACTTAGATGTCTTTGCCGTCGTTCCCCTTGATGAATGAATTGCGGATTGGGATGAAGAGAAATAGAAATAAAAAACGATATTTCCGGTTGACTCCGATTTTATCTTTACTTTAAACTGGACACAAGGCTTATAAAAGTCCACAGGTTTGCAGATGAACCTCAGATTTTCCCGGATGAAGACCGCCCTTTTGTTCTTCTTTTTGCCATTCTTCTTTTTCTCCTCCTCGCCAGCGCTGCTCTGTCTTGAACAGAGAAATTTGAGCGTTCTGGTTTTGGCTGATGAAGAAGTCCGCCAAGATTTGCTCTGGCAGATAAAGACCGAAAAAGTCCTTAGGTTGGCCGCTTCGGATTTTGAGAGATTATTCGGGATCGGGTTTACCATCGGTCGGTGCGAAGAGTGGGAGACGGATAACTCCATAACCTCTCTCGACCTCTTGGCCGAAAATCTGGACACAAAAATAAGCAAGAGAAATCACGACATCGTTATTGCCTTCACAGCCCAAAAAAATCTGGACCAAAAATATTTCGGCCACTCCCTTTTTAAAGAGGCAATCGTTCTTCTGCGCAAGACCGAAGACGCCCTGGTGCAGGTGAAGGCGCTGGAACACGAAATCGCCCATCTTTTCGGCGCCGTCCATGTGGATGACCCCGATTCTTTGATGGATATATTCAGCCGGGGAAATCGCTTCGATTTTAGGAATGCCAGGATTATTCTTTTGAACAGAGACAGGTCTTTCCATGGCCCCGCCTTTCCGCTGCCCAAAGAGAACTGGGACAAGACGGTTGCCGTTTGCCGGGAGATCGCCGCATCGATCGAAATGTCTAAGAGAAAAGCGGAAGTCGACGAGCGAGAGATGTCAAAATCATTGACTGAAATCAGGGCGGAAAGCAGCCGGCATCAAAATCTTGAAGATGTTCGTCTGCTCCTGGCGCAGATTTATCTCGAGCAGGAAAATTACAAGGCAGCCGTTGCCGAGTGCCAAAAGGCGCTCAGGATAGACCCGGAGAATTTAGGGGGACTTAACCTTATGGGAGTGGCGCTGCGGCGCAGTGGCCGGATTGACGAAGCCATTGAAATATATAGAGAATTCCTAAAAAAGAGGCCCGGTCATGCCCGGGTTCTTTACAACCTGGGAATTGCTAACTCTAAAAAAGGTGATCTCGATGCCGCCCGCGAGTTTTACCTCAAGGCCATCGAACTCAAACCCAATTTTGCGGAGGCTTACACGAATCTTGGGGATGTTTATCTTCGGCTGGGGAAGGACGAGGAGGCCGAAACGGCGTTCGTCAGGTCTATTTCTGTTGAACCACGCTTTGCCCTGGCTTATTCCAACCTGGCCGAGGTCTATTTCAGAAAAGGAGAATATGGGAGAGCATTAGAGGAGGCAGAGAAGGCGCTTTCCTATGACCCGAAACTGCCGGACGCCTTTAATATCAAAGGAAAAGTCTACCACAAAAGAGGGGAGATCGATAAAGCGAAGAACGAATTCGAAAAAGCCGTCTCTTTGAACCCTAAATACGAGAAAGCTTATTTTAACCTGGGCAACTGTTGTCTTGATGAGAAGCGGGTTGAGGAAGCAAAAAAAATGTTTTTCCGGGCTGCTGAAATAAACCCCAGATTTGCCGAGGCCCATGCCAGTCTCGGCTATTGTCTTCTCCTCGAGGATAAAGTGGATGACGCCATCCGCGAATTGCGATTCAGTTTGGAGCTCGGGTTGGAATCGCCGTCTGTTCATCTTAACTTGAGCACCGCCTATCTTAAGAAAAAGCAGATAGACCAAGCCCTTTCCGAGGCCCGAAGGTGTCTTGAAATGGACCCCTCATCCTCTATGGCTTACAACAACCTGGGAATTGCTTACACGCAGAAGGAGATGACGAGGGAAGCCATCGAAGCATTCCAAACATCCATCCGCCTTGACCCGAAAAAGAAGGACACCCTCCTCAACCTTGGAGGCCTTTATCTCGGGCTCGGCGAATTGGAAAAGGCTCTGGCCATCTACCTCCGAGCCGAAGAAGTCGATCCCGCTAATGCTGTTCTTCACAACAATATGGCTGTGATCTATTTCAAAACCGGAGAGTACCAAAAGTCATGGGAGCACTTGAAGAAAGCCGAATCACTCGGAATCAGGCCTCACCCCGATTTCGTCAAAGAATTGAAGAG
>CAZKEW010000161.1:0-5257 GCA_964551885.1 uncultured Eubacteriales bacterium | reverse complement strand
AGGCCGAATGTGGTCTGGTTCGGCGAAGCGCTTCCCCGAGAAACGCTGGAAAAAGCCTCTGCCTCCTGCGCTCTCTGTGATCTTATGTTTGTCATCGGGACTTCGGCTTTCGTTCAACCTGCCGCTTCCCTCCCGTTTATGGCCGCAGAAAGGGGAGCTAAAATCGTAGAAATCAACCCCAACCCCACTCCCCTGACGAACTTCGCCGATTATTCCTTCGAGGCAAAAGCGGGCGAAATCCTTCCGGTGATCGATGCCCTGCTGACCAATAAAAGCAAGGGATGAAAGGAAAAGGATGGCGATGAAGTACGTTTATTTCGATGCCTCCGCCGGATTAAGCGGGGATATGATCCTCGCCGCTCTTCTCGACCTCGGCGCCTCGCGATCGCTGTTCCGGGAAAAAATGGCCGAGCTTCGGCTCCCGGTGGATATCGCAATCAGAGAAACAAAAAGGGCTTCGCTCCGGGGGCTGAAGGTCGATGTCAACCTGAAAAAAGGAAAAGAATCCAAGCCGCGACACTGGCGCGATATCGAAGCGCTCATCCAAAAGAGCCCCTTTCGAGACTCAGTCAAATCCAAAGCTCTGGCCGTTTTTAAAACTCTCTTTGAAGCCGAGGCCAAAGTCCATGGCAACAAGTTCCTGGAGGCGCACCTCCACGAGGCCGCGGCTGACGATGCCGTCATCGATATCCTGGGAAGCTGCTATCTGGCGGAAATTTTAGATATCGGCTGCGTCTATTGCTCGCCCTTGAACGTAGGCCGGGGTTGGGTGAAGACCTCCCATTGCGTTCTTCCTGTACCTCCTCCTGCTGTGGCGGAGATACTCAAGAAAGCGCCCGTTTATTCAGCCTGGGCCGAAGCAGAGCTTGTGACCCCGACCGGAGCGGCGATCATCGCCACCTGGGCTCGCAAATTCATCGCCTTCCCGGAGATGAGCTATCAAAAGATCGGGTACGGTGCCGGAAGCCGTGATTTTGCAGATTTCCCCAACATCCTGAGAGTTTTTTACGGCGAAGAAAAAAGCTTCCAGGCGAAAAAAAATGTCTATGAGATCGAGGCCAATATCGATGACGCCAGCCCTCAGCTTCTGGCTCATTTCATGGAACAGGCCCTGACACTCGGCGCTCTCGATGCATTCTTAACTCCTGTGGTGATGAAAAAAGGCCGGCTGGGCACAAAATTGACCCTGCTTGCCGATGCTGTTAAAATAGATAAGCTTATAGAGGCCGTCTTCAGAGAAACAAGCTCGATCGGCGTCAGGTACTTCCCGGTCGAAAGAAGGGTCCTCGGAAGAGACGTCAAAAAAGTCACGGTCTTCGGAGAGCGAATCGGCATAAAAATCGCGACCTCAGGAGGAAGCGAAGTCAACGCCCAGCCTGAATTTCGAGACTGTCTGAAGGCTGCCAAGAAAAAGGGCCTCCCGGTCAAGGTGATCCATCAGCTTGCCCTCCGGGAGTACTTTAAAAAAGGGCAGAAAGAGAATAAGCGCGGATGAGGAAGAAAATGGACCTGAAGAAGATCGAAAAAGGAGTCCGGCTCATCCTCGAAGGAGTGGAGGAAGACCCGAAGCGGCCGGGACTTAAAGATACACCCCAGAGGGTTGCCCGCATGTTTACTGAGATTTTGGGAGGCACGGGTGAAGACCCGGCCAAGCACTTCCGGATCATCCTGAATGAGAGGCACGATGAAATGGTCCTCATCAAGAACATCCCGCTCTATTCCATGTGCGAGCATCATCTCCTCCCCTTTGCGGGCGTGGCCCATGTGGCTTATATCCCCAAGGGAGGCAGAATCGTCGGGTTGAGCAAGATCGCCCGCGTTGTCGATATCCTTTCGCGCCGGCTCCAAGTTCAAGAACGCCTAACCAAGCAAATCGCCGACCTCCTCGACCAGCACCTGAAACCCCTGGGCGTGATGGTTGTCCTCGAAGCCGAGCACATGTGCATGTCCATGCGGGGCGCCAAGAAGCCCAAGTCGTTGACCGTGACATCCGCGGTCAGGGGCTCATTCCGTACGAACAGCGCCACCCGCGCTGAAGCCGTGATGCTGATAAGAGGAGGACCGAGCAGTGCTAAAGAAATCTAACGATACTTTTTATATAACAACGCCCATCTATTATGTGAATGATATTCCTCATATAGGGCATGCCTACACAACAATCATCGCCGACGCATTGGCCCGGTTCAACAGGCTCCGGGGAAAAGACGTCTTCTTCCTCACAGGAACAGACGAACACGGGCAAAAGATTGAAAAAGCGGCGGCTGAAAAAGGCCTCACCCCGCTTGAGCTCGCGAACCAAGTCGTCGGCCGCATCAAGGACCTCTGGAAGGCCCTCGACATCTCCAACGATTTTTTCATCCGCACGACAGAACCGTTTCACGAGCGCGGCGTGCAGAAGATTTTCCTCAAGCTGAAAGAAAAGGGAGACATTTACAAGGGCACCTACCAGGGGTGGTACTGTGTTTCCGACGAGAATTTCCTCGCCGAGGATGTCCCTCTCGAGGCAGAGGACTGCAAAACCTGTCCCGACTGCGGCAAGAAAGCCATCCTTGTTTCCGAAAACTGTTACTTTTTCAAGTTATCCCGGTATCAGGAGCCTCTTCTCCAGTTCTACGCCCAGAACCCCGAATTTGTGCGGCCGCCCAGCCGGATGAACGAAGTGGTGAGTTTCGTCCGCCAGGGACTCAAGGACCTGGGCATCACCCGGACAACAGTGAAATGGGGCATTCCCGTTCCAGATGATCCCGGACATACCATATACGTTTGGTTCGACGCTCTGCACAACTATCTCACCGGCGCAGGCTATGACTGGGATTTGGAACGGTTCCAGAAATTCTGGCCGGCTACCATCCATCTGATCGGCAAGGACATTCTCAGGTTTCATGCCATATTCTGGCCGGCTTTCCTCATGGCTTCAGGTTTTCCCCTCCCGAAAACGGTTTACGGTCATGGCTGGTGGCTCAAAGACGAGGCCAAGATGTCTAAATCAAAGGGAAACGTCCTCGACCCCTACATGATCTTGAAAACGTTCGGCCCCGACCCGCTGCGTTATTTCCTGCTCCGGGAAATACCAATCGGGCTCGACGGAAACTTTTCCCACGAGGGTTTCCTCCACCGCGTCAATTCTGACCTGGCCAACGACCTGGGCAATCTTGTCCACCGCACTCTGACCATGATCCAAGGCTACTTTAAGGGAGTGATCGAGGACGGAGAAGATGAGCAGGAAAAAGACAAGGCCATGCGCCAGGCCTTTGAGGCGCTAAAAGAGCGAGTTGCGGACTTCTATGAAAATTATGCGTTGAGCCGGGCGCTGGAAGAAATTTGGGTCTACATCAACTCCGTGAATAAATACCTCGCTGACAATGAACCCTGGAAACTGGCCGAGGACGAAAGCAAGAAGCGAAGGCTGGCCAGGATCCTCTATCAGTCGGCGGCGGCCATCAGGGGGATCGCTTATCTTCTCTATCCCGTCATGCCGGAATCCGGCCGAAAGGTCTGGAGTTATTTGGTAGAGAATAAGGCGCTCGAAGATGTGTCGTTTGCGGCGTTCCGGTTTGAAGGCCTCAAAACCGGATATAAAATTCAAAGGACCAAGCCTCTCTTTCCGCGAGTCAATCTGCAGGATTTCTTAAAAGAAGAGGCCCCTTCGGCCGTCCCGGAAAAAAAGGAGGAGAAAATGGACATCGTCACTTTTGATGAATTCAAAAGGATGGACCTGAGAGTCGGGGAAATCCTCAAAGCGGAGAGAGTCCCCGGAACGGATAAGCTCCTGAAGATCGAGGCGAACATCGGCGCTGAGAAAAGGACGATGGTGGCGGGCGTGGGAGATACCTACTCTCCTGAGGAGCTTGTGGGAAAAAAGCTCGTCGTCATTGTCAACTTGAAGCCGGCCGTGATCCGGGGGATAGAATCGCAAGCCATGTTGCTCGCTGCCGAGGTCGGAGGAAAGGCGATCATCCCCTTCTTCGACAGGGAAGTCTCGGCAGGGGCCAAAGTTAAGTAAGGTATTTCTTGAGCCTCGCCCTGGGAATGGCTCCGTCACGAATAAGAACAGGCTGCCCTGAGGTCAAATCAACGACTGTAGAAGGCAAGGAGCCGGGAGTTTGACCTCCATCCACGATCAAATCCACTCGATGGTTAAAGACTTGGATGACTTTCTCCGCAGAAGCGATTTCTCCCTCGCCGGAAATATTTGCGCTTGTGGCGACGATAGGAAATTTGGCCTGCCTGATGAGCTCCCTGAGCCAGGGGACAGCCGGAAGGCGAATGCCTATGGTCTGGTCAGTCCCGACAAGCTCGGCCGGGAGCATGGCTGCTGCCTTCAGGACCAGGGTCAACGGCCCCGGCCAGAATTCAGCAGAAAGCGTGTGGAAAGAAGGGGGGATTTCCGCAGCAATTTTTCGAGCCATTTCGATATCAGCAATCAAGACAGGCAGGGCCTTGGAGAATTGCCTTTTTTTGACCTGAAAGATCCTTTTTACAGCCTGTTCCAAAAGACAATCGGCCCCAAGGCCATAATAGGTGTCCGTGGGATAGATGATAACCCCTCCCCTGGAAAGGGTGTCGGTAATAATCCGGATTGTCTGAGCTTGGACCTTCTTGGGGTATATCTTGATGATTTGTGTCCTCAAAATCCCTCCAAAAAGCCTCAAATCCTCGGCCAAATGCTAACGAGAGAGGTCAAAAAAGTCAATCGACAAAAGCTCAGGGTTTAAAAAAGTGACAACTGACCTTTTTTGGGCACAGGCGGTCTCCGAGCCTTCCGAGAAGGGCAGTCTCAATAAATTTGGCATAGAACTTGCTGAAAGAAAAAGCGAAGGAGAAAAGATATGAAAAAAAACATCGGGCTATTGGCCATACTGGTCCTTTTGCTTCCCTGCCTGGGGTTTTCGGACACCGTTTCGTTTCGAATCGGGTATTTCATCCCCCAGGCGAAGAGCGATCTTTGGGATATCGAATTTGAGAACATGGACTTTGCCAGATCGAATTTTCAGAATACGACTTTAGGCTTTGCCTATGAACACTTCTTGACCAGAGAGATCAGCCTCGTTATCGGCATCGATGCCTACAGCCAGATGCGGGCCGGCACCTATCGCGATTATGTTGGATATGAGTTTTCCGAAGGCAATTTCGCGTTCCCGGCCGATTATGAAGGCGACTTTGCCATCAGTCACCAGTTCAGCATTTCGATCACACCTGTCCATGCTTCTTTAAAATTGACTCCTCTTGGCCGGAAGTCTGGCTTCATCCCCTATAT
>CAZKEW010000160.1:0-5272 GCA_964551885.1 uncultured Eubacteriales bacterium | reverse complement strand
GGTCGTGGCCAATTGTTTTCGGCGCAACAGGACATCCTCATAGGAGGCGCCTTGGCGCGGGAGCGATAGCTGGTCGTGGATCTTAGAATAACCGCCATGAATGTTGAAATTGAGCCCTTGAAAAAGGCGGAGGGAGACTTCCCCCCAAAGCTCTAAATGATTTTTGCTGGAGTCATGCAAATAATTGGCCCTCTCGAGCGAGGCGCTGACCGTCCCCCACTTTTGCATAAGCTCCAATGTCATAGAGAGCGATTGCTGCCATAAATTATCATGCGTCTTCAGATAAATCGTCTCCTCTCTGTAAACAACGGAGCTATAGTTCAACCGGTAAAGAAAACGGAGCTGCCTTCGCGTGGATTGAGAATAGGGAAAGAAATTGTACTCGATGGCCGGCGCCGGGCTGAGGGAAAACTGAATATTATCGTAAGTCGAAGAGGAAGCTTTGAGATAAGCGCCCACAGACCAATGCTCATTCAGACTCTTGACCACCAGGCCGTTAAGATAAAGACTGTCCGAAACGCTGTCGATGGACTCTTCATCAAATTTATAATGACTCTCATAATGGTCGATGGAAAAGGACATCCGGATCTTGAGTTCCGGAGTGACCCGGTTGGCGGAAAAATTGCCTTCCAGCGATTGAGACTTATAGGATTGTTCTCCGCTGAAAAAGCCGTTCCCGCTGATGCTGAACACCCAGTAATTCCATTTATCCACCACAGCCGCTTCTTTCTCCTTTTCGGCATAAGAGATAGCAATCCGGCCGGAGATCAGCGTCTTCGCCACATAGCTCACCAACCCCATCTTCAGAGCTTTCACCAGGCCCTGCCTGATTTCATCATCTGTGTCTGTCTCGTTGGAAAAATACTTATGGGTATCATTAAAACCTTCAAATTCATTCTGTCCGAGGAACGCCAGCGTATATTCCCTGCCGCCGCTTCCTGTTCGCTGGGTCGTGACCAGGATATGGATCTGAGCCTCTTTTCGATCACGGACATAATTGACAAAGGTGATCTCCGTCCGGATGTAGTCAATATCGCACCTGGAGCAGTCGATATAGACCTTGGGAGCCGTTTTTTTCAGGGCTTCAATATCGACTTGTCCCTCCTGGGATAAAGCAAAAGGGACTGGGAAAAGACAGGCGGCAAAGAGCCACAGGATAGTACCGTTCCTGAATCTTTTCATCCTAAACTCCTTCGAGGACTTGAGGCAGGCGTTGGGGGGATGGGATTGCCTGATGGGGATTTCTTTTTGTTCCGACTGAAAAATTACCCAACGGACATGTCCCTCCCGTCACGCACAAAGACATTACTTTAGCCCAAAAAGATACAATTTTCAACCCAGATTTATTTCTCTTTCTCTTTATACCACGGAGAGGCAAAAAAGGTTACATTTTTTAAGGGGACGCCCCAATCACTATAATTCTTATAAAATCTATAAAATTATGTTGAAATAGGCCAAAAAGTCATATAATATAGAATAGGTGTTTGGCCTTTTTGTGTTTATAAAGAGAGTTAAAAAAGGAGGTCACAGTGATTAAAGTCTCGACTAAGGGAAGATACGGTACGCGCTTAATGCTAAACCTCGCCCGCCATTATAACAGCGGAAATAAGGCAGTCATCCTGAAAAACATAGCCGAAGAAGAGGAGATCTCTATCCGCTATCTGGAACAGATCATCATCCCTCTCAAAATTCGCAAACTGGTGAAGAGCATTCGCGGCGCCGGCGGCGGCTACACCCTGGCCCGGAAACCAGCGGAGATCAATATCTGTGAAATCCTGGAACCTCTGGAGGGGTCTTGCGCCCTCGTCGACTGCGTCGAGGACAAGGATTTTTGTGACCGCCTCCCTACCTGTGCGGCCTACGAGATCTGGAAAGAGGCCAGCCAGATCTTGAGAAACTATTTCGAAAAAGTGACGCTCCAGTACCTCCTCGACATTTACGAGAAAAAGCAAGCCAAACCCAAGGACAAACCCAGGGCCCGACGCTAACATTTTTCGCTCCCCTGATTTCCATTAAGCAGGAATTTTTCTCGGCGTATTTCCAGCCTCGCGCCGGGAGCTAAAAAAATCACCTTTTTTCTTGACATTATTCGTTATCTTTTGTATAAATCCTATCTATCTTATAGAATCTATAAAATTTCTAAATCAAGAGACAGGATGGACCGTAAATTCCTTAAGGAGGTTTGAGTTGCCAGCGACAACAAAAAGAAAGTGGAACGGAATCTCCCTTCCAACGATCGCCCTCTTTGCTGTTGTCATTGCGGTCGTCGGGTTGGGGGTGGCGGCCAAGCCGGTGCCTCAGGCGAAAGACGCGGAGACGTGCGGCGCCTGCCACGAAGAGATGGTCAAGGCGTTCGCCTCACGGCTTCACGGCGTTCTGACAACCCAGGGCTGCACCGCCTGCCACGGCAACGCAGAAAAGCATCTGGAAGAGGAGGGCAAAGGCGGGATATTTGCTTTTAAGGCAACGGATGTGCCCAACGAGAAATCCGAGAAGTGTCTAACTTGCCACGCCAAAGACAATCCTCAATTTATGGCCAGCCCTCATGGAAAAGCCTCGCTGGACTGCACCACATGCCACAGCATCCACGTCGAGCAAGCCGCTTCTCCCCTGCTCAAGACAAAAGAAAATAAGAACTGTGCCCTTTGTCATGAGGACGTTTTTGCTCAGTTCGAGCTTAACGAACGGCACCGGCTTCAGGAAGGGATCATGACCTGCTCGACCTGCCACAACCCTCACGAGCCGGCCACAAGGCCAAGGCTGGGCGGGTTCAAACAGGAAGAATGCCTCAAATGCCATACGGACAAAGGCGGGCCCTTTCTCTACGAGCACCAAGCCTCCCGGGTCGAAGGCTGCGCCGCCTGTCATGAAGTCCATGGGTCACCCAGCCGGCACATGCTGACACACCAAAGCACTGCCGACCTGTGCTTCAGCTGCCATGCTGCAGCTCCGGCCTGGCACGGCGGCTTCACCTCCGAGGGGACCAACTGCGTCACCTGCCATTCGGCCATCCATGGATCGAACCTGAGCAAGAAATTCTTGAAATAGGAGAAAAGCGATGGGAAGGAAAAAAATACTAAGAGCTTTCCTTGGCCTTGCCTTGGCGTTTTCCCTCTCCCTATCTCTGGGGGCCCAAAGCAAATTCTACGGCGACTTCCTCTTCGGATTTCGCATCGTCGATACAGCCGGACCGGGGGCTGATTACAAATACAAGGAGGACTATAACCTCAGCGGCGGCGCCCGGCTTTATAACTTCAACCTTTCTTACACGCCGGAGAACGGGTTCAAAAAGCTTTTCGACCGCCTGGATATCCGGATGTATAACTTAGGCGGCGATCCTTTTGAGACGTTCACCGTGACGCTACAGAAACACGGCAAGTATTTGATGCAGTATGACAGGAGGAAATCAGCCTATTTCTATCATGACCTAAACCTGGGCGATGGCGGCAAGCCTTACGACCTTCACACTTTTAATTTTGACCGGTTAAGGGACAGCGGCCTGGCCAAAATCCGGCTGGCGGAAAAAGCCGATCTGTATTTGAGTTTTGACCGGTACGCGAAGAAGGGGGCAAGCACCACCACCTTTGATATCAACAGGGTGGAATTTGAAATGGACAAGCCCATCCAAGAAGAATCCAAGGAAATCGCTGTCGGGTTGAACCTCCATTTCAACCGCTATTCGTTTGTCATCGAAGAAAAATTCCTGAATTACAAGAACGAGAACAGCCTCTTCCTCCCCGGCTATGCCGACGGCGGGCCTGAGGCCGTCTTCCCGACGTCTCTCAACTATTACTTCATAAATCAGCCTTACGACTTGAAGTCCAATACCCACTCCCTCAGGTTCAATGCCAGACCATGGAACAGGCTCTTCTTGACCGGGTCGGCCCAAGTTTCCCAGCTCAATATGGACCTCGATTATTCGGAGCAGGCGATGGGAGTAAATTACCTAAATAGGAAGTTCCAATACAGCTATGCCGGGACAGGGGTCTTTGACCGCAAAATTCAGCTCTACGAGGTGGATGCCTCCTTCACTCTGTTGAGAAAACTCACGCTTGTCGGGGGCGTCCGCTACCACATCTTCGACCAGACTGGCTCTCTCGCAGTGGGCAATGAGAAAGAATCAATAGATTTTGGGTATGACACTCTCGGGGTCGATGCCGGCCTCCAGTACGAGTTCTCTCCCAAGCTGGCTTTGACCCTGGGCTATCAGTTCGAAGACCGAAACCTCGACGGCTTTGAAACAGCCACCTACGAATTTGATACCATCAAGAACGGCGCTTTCGGGAACCTCAAATGGAACCTTTCCCGAATGTTCAAACTGACTCTTGATTACGAGCATAGCCAGTATCAAGACCCCTTTACCCTCATCTCACCAACCGACTTCGACAGGCTCAGAATGACGGCCAAATTCCAGGTCAACGCGCTGAACATCTCGGGGTCTTATCTCTGGAGTGATTCCACAAGCGAAGTCTTCGAGGATATCTGGAAGTCTTCTAAAAACCAGTTCAACCTCCGCCTGGGCTATCATGCCGATCGGTTCAACGCCTCTGGGGGATTTTCTTATATCCAAGTTAAGCGTCGTGGCGAGCGGACAGTCACCTATCCTCCTTACTGGACAGGACCAAGCGGGACATTCCTCTGGGAGATTCTCTACGAGGGGAAATCCAGCCTCCTGGATGCGATGCTCTCCTACGATCTTAGCCGGAATTGGAAAATCGGCGGCCATGCCAATTACTATTCCAACAAGGGTTCCTGGGAAATCGAACGGACCGTGCTCAAAGCTTACGCCGAATATGCCTTCACTGCCGGCTATGTTGCCCAAATCAGCTACAGGTTTGTCGACTACAAAGAGATAAAGTATGGATACAATAACTACAAAGCCAATATTATCGAGATGTCCTTTGGCTATCGCTGGAAATAAGACCGATTAGGAGGAGATGATGTTCAAAAGACCGTACATCTTAGGCCTTCTGGCCGTCATCTTGATATCCTCGCTTTTCTTGGCGAGAACAAGCGCTGATCAGGTGACGGGAATACAATCTAAAAAAGACAAAGCTGAAAGACTGTGGTCCACCTCGGCCCACGCCGATAAAAAGGCGGAAGCCTTCATTCACTGGAACCAAGAAGGTTCAATCCCGACAAGTTGCGCCAAATGCCACAGCACGCCGGGCTTTCTCGATTATCTGGGCGCCGACGGCTCAACGCCGAATGTTGTGGATAAAACGGCTCCCATCGGCACATCGGTCGAGTGCAGCGCCTGCCATGCCGACCC
>CAZKEW010000159.1:0-5312 GCA_964551885.1 uncultured Eubacteriales bacterium | reverse complement strand
CGGAGAAATCCTCGGCCTCTCCTAATTTTGGGAATTTTTCAAGCTTGACAAGCGTTTTAAATTAATGTATCTATAATGTAGATACGTAGAGAAGAAACAATGCGTTCTCGAGTTCAAAAATGGGGCAACAGCCTGGCCCTGCGCATTCCTAAATCATTCGCTGATGAGATTGGGCTAGAAAAGAATTCGTCTGTTGAATTGATGCTGAAAGAAGGCATGCTTGTTGTTGCTCCTGTTGCTGAGCAAAAAAGGAGCTTGGAAGAACTCTTAGCCCAAGTGACAGATGAAAATATCCATCATGAATGGGAGACCGGCCCTCCAGAAGGCGAAGAGATATGGTAATTCCAGACCCATATATTCCCCAGCGAGGCGATGTTGTCTGGATAAGTTTGAACCCTCAAGCAGGCCATGAGCAGGCGGGCAGGCGCCCGGCGGTTGTGCTCTCGCCTCAGGCTTATAACGGAAGAGTCGGGCTCGCCATTTTGTGTCCTATAACAAATCAAATCAAGGGCTATCCGTTTGAGGTTTTGATTCCATCTGGGCTGCCCGTTTCTGGTGCCGCGTTGTCCGATCAGGCTAAAAGCATGGATTGGCGCGTCCGAAAAGCGGAATTCATTTGTTCGCTGCCGCCGAGTGCGCTCTCTGAAATTTTGGGAAAACTTCGGACATTGCTGGAATGATTCTAGATTTCAGTACATAACCTTGTCTTTCTTTTGTTGCCACTTTTAAAAAAGCTTTAGACATTCCTTTTTCATGAATTTTTTAGCCCGAAGATACCCCGTTAATTGAGACATATTGCACAGGAATGAGATTTTATCATAAATATTGTTGATTTTCTTGGCCGCTCTGAATAAAAATTATATGATTTCCGTATAAAGGATAAAGGAGGAGATATGGTGAAAAAATCCACTCTGTCTTGCGGCTTTATTTTATGGGGCATTATTGCGTTATTCCCACTTTCTCTACTCTCCGGAGAAGAGCTTTCTCTGGCAGGCCATTGGGAAGGGGCAGCCGAGCTTCCCGGGATGAAGCTCGACCTGAACATCGACTTCACCCAGAAAGAAGATGGCTCCTGGACGGGGGACATATCCATTCCTGCCCAGAGCGCCAAGGACCTTCCGCTCGGCAATATCAGCTTCAAAGGAAGAGACGTCTCTTTTGACATAACCGGGGTTCCCGGAAATCCCAGTTTCAAAGGCACTCTGAGTGAAGACGGCCAAAAAATTGCCGGTCAGTTCACTCAGGGGGGCCAGACTTTTCCCTTCAGCCTCAACCGAGCGGCCGGACTCGTCGCCAAAGCGAAGCAGGCCCTCGCTACCTTTGATGATGTAGTCAATAAAGGACTACAAGGCTTGCTGGTTCCGGGGGCGGCTGTGGCCATAATCGTCGAGGACGAAGTCGTGTTGGCCAAAGGTTACGGCTACAAAGATTTAGAGAAAAAACTTCCCATGACCCCAGATACACTCCTGGCTATCGGGTCAGCTTCGAAAGCCTTCACCACATTCGCCCTGGGCACGCTTGTGGACGAAGGCAAAGTGGAATGGGATAAACCCGTCCGCAACTATATCCCCTGGTTCCGCCTCTACGATCCTTTTGCTTCGGAACGACTGACGCCTCGCGATTTAGTGACTCACCGCTCCGGCCTCCCCCGTCATGACCTCGTCTGGTACAACAACTATGCCGCGAGCCGTGAGGAATTCGTCCGGCGGCTGGCTTATCTGAAGCCCACGGCCGACCTCCGCGAAAAATTCCAGTACAACAATTTGATGTTTTTGACCGCCGGGTATCTCATCGAAGTCATGACCGGTAAAAAATGGGAGGATGCGGTGCGCGCCCAGGTTCTGGATCGCCTGGAAATGAAGCGCACGAATTTCTCCGTGGAGGACTCGCAGAAGGACGCGGACTTCGCTCTTCCTTACCGGGAAAGGGAAGGCAAGCTCGAAAAGATTCCTTTCCGGAACATCACGAACATCGGCCCGGCCGGCTCGATCAATTCGAGCGTTAACGAGATGAGCCGCTGGGTCCTCGTCCATCTCAACAATGGAAAGCTCAAGGACAAGCAGATCATTAACGCTCGGACGGTTGAGGATATGCACTTAGCCCACATGCCCACAGGCAGCACTCCTGCTATCCCTGAGGTGACACCGGCCAACTACGGGATGGGCTGGTTTGTGGACAGCTACCGCGGACACAGCCGCGTCCATCACGGAGGAAACATAGACGGCTTTTCCGCCCAGGTCAGCTTTCTCCCCAAAGACAGAGTGGGGTTTGTCGTCCTGACGAATAAGAACGGCACGCCGCTCCCTGAGCTCCTCGTGCGGCATGCGACCGACTTGATCCTTAGCCTGGAAACCAAGGACTGGATCGGCGAAGCGGCCAAATCTAAGGCTAAAGGTGATGAGGCGGGCAAGGAGGCGAAAAAGAAGAAAGCGGCCCGGCGCATTCCCGGGACCAAACCGGCCCACAAGCTAGACGATTATGCTGGGGATTATAATCATCCCGGCTACGGAGATTTGAGAGTCCTGCTTCAGAACGGCGAGCTGGCTATCACTTACAACGGCATCACGACTCCCCTCGAGCACTGGCATTACGAAACGTTCAACGGCAAGCGGGCGGATGACCCCACTTTCGAAAACATGAAGTTGAGCTTCCGCACGGATGCTAACGGGAATGTCGCCGGGTTGGAAGCTCCGCTCGAGGCCACGCTGGAGGGGATTGTCTTTGAGAGAAAGCCTGATCCGCGGCTCTTCGACCCGGCCCATCTCCAGAAGTTCACCGGAAAGTACCAGTTGATCGAGCAAGTCCTAACCGTCAGCCTGAAAGGGAATGTCCTCACGGTCAGCATTCCCGGGGCGCCGGAATATGATCTGGTGCCCGGACTCGGCGATGAATTCACCCTCAAGCAGATCAAGGTGGTCGGCGTGCGGTTTAAAACGGATGAGAAGGGCCACGTCACGGCCATGGAATTGAACCAGCCCGGCGGCATCTTCGAGGCCAAACGCCTGGAGAAGTGAAGTAGTCACACAATATATGTAGTTTTGGGGACGGTTCTCGATGAGAACCGTCCCCTTCTTTAAAATCGAGTTTACACTGCTGTTTGATTATGATACAAAAATAGAACGATAAACTCTTCACGAAAGGATTGATCAATGTGTGAACTAAGGGATGTTTTTATCGTCAGTGCCGCGCGCACGGCGATAGGGAATTTTCTGGGGACACTCAAGGATTTTACCGTTCCGGAGCTCGGCGGGTTGGCCATAAAAGAAGCGCTGGCAAGGGCGAACCTCCGCGGCCAGGATGTGGATGAAGTCATCATGGGAAATGTCGTCTCGGCGGGAATCGGCCAGGCGTCGGCCAAGCAGGCTGCCGTCAAGGGAGGGGTTCCTTATTCGGTGAGCTGCTTTACGGTCAACAAGGTCTGCGGCTCGGCCCTAAAAGCGGTCGCTCTGGCAGCTCAAGTGATTCAGCTCGAAGAAAAGAACATCGTCGTCGCCGGCGGCATGGAAAGCATGAGCAAGGCGCCGCACCTGCTCTGGGGCCTCAGGGAAGGAGTCAAATTCGGCGATGTGCAGATCAAGGACTCGATGATCCTCGACGGGCTATGGTGCGCCTTCGACAATGTCCATATGGGGATCACTGGCGAGGTCGTGGCGGAAAAATTCGGCGCGACAAGGGAAGAGCAGGACAAGTATGCGCTGAGCAGCCACCAGAAAGCCATCCACGCCATCGATAAAGGCTATTTCAAGGATGAGATTGTTCCTGTCGCGGTGCCGCAGAAAAAGGGCGACCCGGTCATCTTTGCGGTGGACGAGGGCCCGCGCCGGGATACAGCCCTGGAAAAATTGGCCAAGCTTAAACCCGCCTTCAAGAAAGATGGGACAGTCACGGCGGGGAATGCGTCTAGTTTAAATGACGGCGCTGCGGCCGTCGTCGTCGCCTCAGAGGAAGCCATCAAGGGCAAGGGGCTTTCGCAGCCTCTGGCGCGAATCCTGGGGACGACGACAAACGGCGTGGAGCCTTCGATGGTCATGTACGCACCCAAAGGCGCTATAGAAAAGCTGCTCGCCAACGTGGGCTGGAAAGTCCAGGATGTTGACCTTATCGAGATCAATGAAGCCTTCTCCGCGCAGCTTGTGGTCTTGATCAAGGAGCTGGGCCTTGACCGGGAAAAGGTCAATGTTCACGGCGGGGCCGTCGCTTTGGGTCATCCCATCGGCGCCGCGGGAGCCAGGATTTTAACGACTCTCATCTATGGCTTGAAACACCGAGGGCTCAAGAGAGGCGTCGCCTCCCTTTGTCTGGGCGGAGGGGATGCCGTGGCTATGGCCATAGAAATAGTCTGAAAGAGAAAAAGGAGGGGCAATGGATATTAAAACCATCGGAATAGTAGGGTCTGGCACCATGGGCGGCGGCATCGCCCAGGTCGCCGCGACTACGGGGTTTGGAGTCATTCTTCATGACGTCGGCCAGGAGTATCTCGACCGGGCCCTAAAGACCATAGACAAAAGCCTGGCCAAGCTTATCGAAAAGGGCAAAGTCACCGAGGACAAAGAGAAAATCTTGGGCCGGATAAAGACGACAACATCGCTTGACGAGTTCGCTAAAGCGGATTTAGCGGTGGAGGCCGTATTCGAGGATTTTGAAGTCAAAAAGAAGGTCCTTGTCGCGCTCGACAAGATCGTTGCGCCCGAAGTCATCATGGCCTCCAATACATCTTCCATTTCCATCACTCGGCTGGCGGCGCTGACCAGCCGTCCGGCGAAATTCATGGGCATGCACTTCATGAACCCCGTCCCGCTGATGACTTTGGTCGAGCTGATCAGGGGGATCGCCACTTCTCAGGAGACATTCGCCGCCGTAAAGAGCGTTGCAGAAAAAATGGGCAAGGTTCCGGTGGAGGCCAATGACTTTCCCGGGTTCATCTCCAACCGCATCCTGATGCCGATGATCAACGAGGCTGTCTATGCCTTGATGGAAGGCGTGGGAACCGCCGAGGCGATCGATACCGTGATGAAATTAGGCATGAACCATCCGATGGGGCCTTTCACTCTGGCCGACCTCATCGGCCTCGATGTCTGCCTTTACATCATGGAAGTCCTTTACGAGGGCTTCAAGGATACCAAATACAGACCCTGTCCTCTGCTCAGGAAAATGGTGGATGCAGGATATTTAGGCCGCAAGACTGGTCGTGGCTTTTATGATTACAAAGCGTAATTAGCGGGTCATTGCGAGGAGTCTGGCATGGCAAGACGACGCAGTCATCGCGAGGAACGAAGTGACGTGGCGATCTCTCTTTTTCTTGAGATTGCTTC
>CAZKEW010000158.1:0-5341 GCA_964551885.1 uncultured Eubacteriales bacterium | reverse complement strand
TCCAGCTCGTGCTCCTGGGCTATGCCGCTAATCTTGACGTTAAAAATATCCCGACTATTTTTTGCGACCTCGACAGGACCAAGGCCAGCCGGGAATTTATCTCTCAATTTATCAATTCAGGGTATTTCTCGCTTGGAGACGTGGTCACTAAGTTGGACAGTGTTGATGAGTACATAAATAATGGAAAAGCAACCACTGCTTTGATCATCCCCAGGGGCATGGGAACTCGGCTCGCCGGTAACAAGCCTGTCCGCATCCAAATCATCGTCGACGGCGCGGAAAGTCAATCGGCCATCATCGGGCTGAACTACGCTTCGATGATTGTCACCAAATATTCCCGGCAAATCCTGCTCGAAAGGCTGCGGCAATCGGGGAGGGGAGGGAGTCTCGCTACGGTCAACCCTCAAGTCCGCGTCTGGTACAACCCCGAGTTGAAAAGCCGCAATTTTATGGTGCCGGGTGTGCTGGCGATGCTGCTGATGATCATCACGATGATGCTGACTTCACTCGGAATTGTCAAAGAGAAGGAATTGGGCACCATGGAGCAGTTGATCGTGACTCCGGTCAAGCCTTATGAACTCATCCTGGGTAAGCTGCTGCCCTTTTTCTTTTTAGGCATCATCGATATCGTCCTGGTGGTTGTCGTGGCGACGTACTGGTTCCACGTCCCAGTCAAGGGAAGCGTAACGCTTCTCTTTGCGCTTGCCCCCGTTTTTATGCTGACGACCCTGGGATTAGGGCTTTTCATCTCCACGATCTCGAGAAACCAGCAACAAGCGATGCTGACAGCAGTGTTCTTCATCATCCCCATGATCATCCTCTCGGGGTTTGTTTTCCCGATAGAGAACATGCCGAAATTGATTCAGTTGCTGACTTATCTCGTGCCTCTGCGCTATTTTCTGGTGATAATCCGGGGTCTGTTTCTGAAGGCGGTAGGGTTTGAAGCCTTGTGGGACGAGACAGTGGCCTTGCTCGTCTTCGGGCTGGCCGTTCTTGCGTTGAGCGTTTTGAGGTTCAGGAAAAAATTAGAATAAAAACATGATTAATCCATAACAAGAGGTTTGTTACGCAAGATAGTCCCACTGGATTCCAACGCGCTTAAGAGCGTATCCGATCTCACGGCAGTAATCGCCGTAGCCGGTCATCCAATGGAAGCCCGGCATCCGTTCGGCCAAAGTCTTATTGTCACAGGTGAACCTGATATCAATTTGCGAACGGCAAATATCCATGAAGGGAGCATCAACGATCTCGCCGCGAAGACCCGCCCAGCGTTTGAAAGCAAAATCAGGCGCGATGTTGGTCACCATCTGCCCCTTGCTCATTTCGACCTTGGGAGCTGCTCCATAGTCTGACTCAAAATGGGTGAGGATACGGGCCGGTTCGAGCTTTTTCCCATCCATTTTCCGCGGAGCTGTGCAGTGGGCCAGCGTAATGATCCCGTCATGAGGATATGTCGGGTCGTTGAGGAAGACCGGGTTTCCTGAGATGTTGGCCAGAAGCACACCCGCGGGGATCACCACAAAGTCCGACTCGCAGAAGGCTAAATATCCACAGTCGTTTAGGACACTCAGCGCCAAACAGGCCGAAGTCTCGGCAATGGGCATGATCGTGCCCATGCAGCCGTTGATCGTTATAGCCTGACAGTCGGCCTTTTTCATGAGCCGGCGAAAGACTTGCTCCAAGAGGAAGGCGCTATCGACGAACCGGCGGTCCGTTTCGAGCGTGCATCCCGTTGACTTGAGGTAGGCCTCGGCCTCGCGGCGCGAGCTCGCTGCGGCAGCCGTATCCGTCCGAGCCTCTTTTATCAGCTTGCCCAACTCATCATAAGAAATTGTCTGAATGTCGAATTTCCACATGTCCTCGACGAGCTTTGGCACGACACCTTCCGGCTGGGCCCAGGCTGACGGGCCTCCAACAGCCAAGATGCGCGTCCCTATCGTGTTCCGCAAGCCGCATAAGGACCGCAGTCGCCAGAGAATCTCCTGCTGGCTGTCAACGACGACGTCATCATCATCGACACCCCCGACAGCAAGCTTATCCGTGTGCTGACGCAAATAACGGGGGCTGATGATTTCATACCAAAGGTAAACAGGCCCTGATTTGTGACGGCAGAAGAAAATCATATCCTTCCGAAACTTGGCCAGAGCGTCGAAGATATCCATCCAGCCGCCGGCGGCGTACACTAAAAATGCATCAGCTGAGGAAAAATCATTTCTCGCGGAAATGTCGTCTACTCTTTGGACAGAAGCAACTGGAAGAAACTCGACGGGGAAGTCGGCTTCGCTGCGAAGCTTACTGAGCTCATTCTTGATCCGCACGACTTCCAGGTCGGCGTCCTGTTGGGTTTGGATTCCGCCCCAGGCACGCCAGCTTGTCTGAGGCTGGCGCTTCGGGATGTTATAGACAAGGATCGGTTTTACTTTGAGAGGCCGGCGATTTAAAGCTTTGATATCCTCAAGCTCGGCAGCAGAAAGCTCCGGCCAGTTCAATCTTGTCAGCGCAGCGCTAAAAGCTGCCGTTCCGCCAAGGCACTGCAGGAAGCTTCGACGCGTTACTCCTCTGGCCGACCCCGGTTGAGGCGAAGCATCGGGACAACAAGAGGTTCCTTCACTTCTCAATGCGTCAGATTTTTTCATTTGCTATCCTCCTGGAATTCACATCCTTTATGCTGATCAGTCTCTCCTCGGCACTTTATGTCGTCTTAACCTTTGGCTGACTCAAAAATACCAACAAATCAGGCAAGAGTCAAAGCAAAAAGAGGCATCCGTAAGTATCCAAAATTCCGTGATGGCCACAGACTTTGATGGGTGGCACGGCGATAGTCTCTGCAACGCCCGCAGCGAATGGATAACGGAGACACTCTCAAAGACTTTGATTTTATGGCATTAATCCCCCCTACCCCCTTGAGCAATCAAGGGGGGCCATAGAAGCCTGCCAGTGTCTCCGGAATTGTCGGTGGGGGGGTCTTTAGCGAGGACGGACGGGGACGCGCCGTGACAGGACCCATCTCACAAGACGCTTGATTATCACTGAATTTGGGGTGTTTCCGAGGCATCCAACTCTTGACTTGCGGCTCAGCCTGCGGAATGATATCTTTCGACAAGAGGTCAAAAATGAAAACTGGGATCGTAAAAATTTTCGGGTTTTTCCTAATCCTCTTTATGCTCTCCTATTGCGGCCTTGAGTCGGGAGGGATAACGAAGCCGGATGAAGTCGGCATGTCGGGCAAACACCTCCATTTGCTTGACGGAATCGTAAAAGAAGCCATAGCGCGCAAGGATTTTCCCGGGGCCGTCATCGTGGTGGGGAGAAAAGGAAAAATCGTTTTCCGGAAAGCTTATGGCGAGAGCCAGTGGGTGCCTCAGCGTCGGCCGATGGATGAGACAATGATCTTTGACCTGGCATCGCTCACCAAGCCCATTGCTACGGCAACATCGATCATGATCTTGGTGGAGCAGGGAAAGGTCAGCCTCGAAGAAAAAGTGAAAGATTATATTCCTGAATTCGCTCCTTATGTGGACGAAGCCGGAAAACCCGGAGAGGACGCCAGACTCTGGCATCTTTTGACTCACACCTCAGGTCTCCCGCCTTATACCCCCGAAGCCAACGCCGCAGAGGTTGAAAAAAAGTTTGAACGATCTTGCCCGACGGAGCAGCTCGTTAGCTACATCGCTCAGCTTCAAAAAACCGACCCTCCGGGTACTGCCTTCCACTATAGTTGTCTGGACTACATCACCTTGGCTCACATTTTGAAAAAGATCACCGGCCAGAACATTGCTGAATTCTCCGAAGAGCATATTTTCAAGCCGCTTGGTATGAAGCATACTTTTTTTATTCCCTCGGAAAAATACCGCAATGCCTGCGTCCCGACAGAGGTCATCGAGGGAAAACCCTTGATCGGGATTGTCCATGACCCCTTAGCGCGGCTGCAGGGAGGGATATCGGGCAATGCCGGCCTCTTCTCAACGGCGGATGACCTGGCGATTTTTGCCCGGATGATGCTCAACGAAGGCGAGCACAAAAGCGTGAGGATCCTGAGCCCGATCACTGTGGCCAAAATGACATCCGTTTGGGAGAAAGCCTCTTTTGCAGGCCGCGGCCTGGGATGGGACCTTGACTCTTCTTACAGCACGAACGGAGGCGATCTCTTCGGGCCTCATTCTTACGGCCACACGGGATACACAGGAACTTCCATCTGGATTGATCCCGACACCGACATATTTATTATTTTTCTCACCAACCGCGTCCATCCGGACGACAAAGGTGCGATTGTAGCGATGCGGAGCCGGGTGGCGAATGTTGTCGCCAGCTCGATCATTGATGAGAAGCCTGGGACCCGCTAAAAATTTAGGGAAGGGCAGAACGCCGTTTACGTTAACTATTTTAGCAAAATACGTTAACATACTAATGTAAACGCAATAATTGATTTTACTTTGTCATTGCGAGCGACCGAAAGGAGCGCGGCAATCCGACGAAGTCTTCGCGAGACATCGAAGATGACCCTTCGGGTCAGATCGCCACGTCGCTTCGCTCCTCGCGATGACATTTTATTTAATGCGTTTATATTAATTAAAGAATGAGCTTAAGCCCGGAAGAAACAAAAGTCTATGAGGTTCTCAAGAAACTGGAGATTCCTTTTGCCCGGCATGAGCATCCTCCGGTTTTTACCGTGGAGCAGGCGCAACAGCACTGGGTGGGAGTCGCGGGCGCCCACTGCAAGAATCTTTTCCTCCGCAATAAAAAAGGAAACCGCCATTATCTCGTTATCCTCGAGCATGCCAAAAATGCCAACCTCCGGAAGCTAACCGAAAAACTCGGAGAAGACAGACTCAGCTTTGGCTCTCCTGAACGACTGAAGCGCTTCCTCGGGCTCGATCCCGGAGCTGTCTCTCCTTTTGGCTTGATCAATGACAGCCAGAAAGAAGTTATTGTAGTCATGGACCAAGATTTAAGGAGGGCAGAACTGGTCAACTTCCACCCCAATGTCAACACAGCTACCGTGGGGATCAGCGCTGCGGATTTTGAGAAATTTCTCGCCTGGGCCGGAAACAGCGTCCGGTATTTTCAGTTTTAGCCCGCTCGGGCATCTATTTTTCAGTGATTAGAATATTGGGAGGGCTGGAAAGGGATGAAGCGACCATGCGAGATTTAGCCTGAAAATTTTGGGTTTTGCGGGAAGCCGGAGGCCGGCGAAGTATGTCTGAGCACGCCAAGATTCATTCATCCAGGCCTTCAGACGGCATAAATTCTCTGTTTGGGTCAAAGAATAATCGTGCGGAGTTACGAAGCCGCCGAAAAAGCCAAAATTTTCATGGCGTGAAAAATCTCAGCTGGGAGCGAA
>CAZKEW010000157.1:3795-5364 GCA_964551885.1 uncultured Eubacteriales bacterium | reverse complement strand
AACGGACTCGGCTATGAAGAAATGGCCGAGATAAAGAATCTTCCTGTCGGCACGGTCAAAAACCGCGTCTATCAGGCCAAAGAGATGATTCGACAACTTTTAGAGGCAAAGCCATGAGTTGTCTAAAAATTGCTGATATCTACGCCTATCTTGAGGAAGAGCTCCCGGCCGGCCAAAGGGAAAAAATCGAGAGGCATTTAAGCGGTTGCCCGAGATGCCGGGAGGCTGTCGAAGAAAGAAAAATCCTCACCGAGGCCGCTTCGGCCCTGCCGGACTTGGACATCCCTGCCGATTTCACCGAGCGGGTTATGGCCAAAATTGCTCCGGTCAGGCGGCGTCTTCCAGTCTGGCTGATCGCTTTCGCGGCCGGATTTTCATCGCTAACTTTGCTCTCCATTCTCGCCGTCATTTCTGAGGGAAGAAATTTGCTGACTCTATGGACGAGCCTCAGCCATTCCTTGTGGGGGTATGCCAAAAATGCCGTTGTCCTTATGGCAAAACTTATCACCGTGCTCTCCGCGGCAGGGAAAGTTCTGAGTTCGCTTTTCCACCCCATCTATAAGGGCTTTTCTCTTCTCACGAGCCTTATCAGCCCCGCGGCTCAAATCTTTATCATGACTTTAACGCTTGTTTTATTCATCACGCTTTTCTATTTCCTCAGAAAAAAATTCATGCTGGGAGAAAAAACATGAAGAATAAATTCGCGCCGGCCTTTATCACGCTATTTTTCATAGGAGCGTTACTCCCTCTCTGCGGCCTGCAGAATATCGGATTCAAAGAAGATGTCTTCGTGGCCAAGGATGAAGTCCAGGATAATGTTATCGCCTTCGGCGGAAATGTCACCGTCGAGGGGAAAGTCAAAGAAAGCATCGTCGCCTTCGGCGGAACAATCATCTTGAGCGGAGAAGTGGGAGATTCTGTTGTCGGCATCGGGTCAGTGATCACGCTGCGCTCGACGGCCGTAGTCAAGGGGGATGTCGTCTCTCTGGGAGGAGCGCTTAACAAAGAGCCTGGCTGCTCGATCAGAGGGGATACCGTCTATTTTAAAGGTGGGGAGATTATCTCCAAGCTCTTCCGGGGCGGCCTGTTTTCGTTCCCTCTCCTGCCCTTCATCTTAGTCCTCAAGCTGATCAGCATGTTCATCTGGCTGCTTCTCGCCCTCGTCATTGCGGCCATGTTCCCCCGGCAATTGTCTCTCGCTTCCTCCCAGATCAGAGCCGCCTTCTGGCCTGTCGTGGGAATAGGCATCGCGGCCTTAATCCTCTTTACGGGCCTCGTTATCATCTGTGCCTTGCTGTCTTTTGTTCTCATCGGCATTCCCTTCCTACTCTTTCTGATCGCCGTAGGGCTTGTCATCAAAATTTTCGGAGCGGTGGTCCTTTTTTACTTCTTCGGAGAAAGCCTCGGCAAAGCCTTCGGAAGCAAAACCGTCACCCCTTTGGCCGCGGTCATACTCGGCCTGATCCTTATCAGCCTCATCAAATTCATCCCGATTCTCGGGTTCCTCTTCTCGTTCTGCTTGAGCATCATTGCTTGGGGTGTGGTGATCAGGACAAAGTTTGGAACAAC
>CAZKEW010000157.1:0-3695 GCA_964551885.1 uncultured Eubacteriales bacterium | reverse complement strand
TTAAAGCTCGAGAATCTCTTTTTCTTTCGCCGAGGCGGCGCCTTCGATCTTCTTCGTATAATCATCCATGACTTTCTGAAGCTGTTCCAGGCCGGAAAATTTATCATCCTCGGTGATCTTTTTATCCTTCTCGAGCTGCTCGATCTGTTCTTTGCTCTCGCGGCGCATATTCCGCAGCGCTGTCTTTTCCTCTTCGAGCATTTTTCTGATCCGCTTGGCCATGTCCTTGCGTCTTTCCTCATCCAGCGGAGGGATCTGGACTTTCAAAGTCTTGCCGTCGTTGATGGGGTTGAGCCCCAGGTCGGCAGCCCGGATGGCCTTATCGATCGTCTCCAAGAGAGAAGGATCCCAGGGCTGGACGGTGATGAGAGTAGGGTCAGGGATTCCCAAAGTGGCCAATTGATTGATCGGAGTCAGCGTCCCATAATATTCGACCTTGATATCCTCAAAAAGACTGATATTGGCCCGGCCTGTCCTCAGTTTGCTCAATTCCTTGCGGAAATGCTCGGACGAAACCTTCATTCTCTTTTCGAGTTCCTTCAAGACATCTTTGACCATTTTTTCCCCTCTTCAATGGACCAAAGTCCCTACTTTTTCGCCCATGACGGCACGCTTGATATTGCCTCTTTTGTTCAAATTAAAGACCATGATGGGCAGGTTGTTGTCTTTGCAAAGGGAAATGGCTGTGGAGTCCATGACTTTGAGCCCCTTCTTGATGACATCCAGGTAGCTAATCGTGTCGAATTTTTTTGCCCTCTTGTCGATCATCGGGTCAGCGCTGTAAACGCCGTCCACCTTGGTTGCTTTCATAATCACCTGGGCCTTGATTTCCAGAGCCCGGAGCGCCGCCGCCGTGTCCGTGGTGAAATAAGGACTCCCGATCCCAGCGCTGAAAACAACGACTCTGTCTTTTTCTAAGTGCCTGATCACCCGGCGCCGCACAAAGGGTTCTGCCAAGGCTTTGATCTCGATGGCCGAGACGTGGCGGCTGAAAAGTCCTTGCTTTTCCAAGGCTTCCTGGAGGGCGATGCCGTTGATGACTGTGGCCAGAAGTCCCATCTGGTCCGCAGCCGCGCGGTCCATCCCCGCCTCGGTCCCCTGATTTCCACGGAAAATGTTCCCGCCGCCGATCATGACGGCCACCTGGACTCTTAGGTCATGGATTTCTTTGATCTCCTGGGCAATCGACTTGGCTCTCTCAAAATCAATCCCGTAAGGCCGCTTGCCCAGAAGGGACTCCCCCGAGAGTTTGAGGAGAATTCTTTTGTAGGCCGGCTTTAGGCGAGCCATCGTTTTATGTGTCAGTCCTTGCCCAGCTCAAACCGGGCGAACCTTTTCACCTTGATGTTTTCCCCGAACTTGGCGATAAAAGTCGTGATAAGCTGCTGGATGGACATCTTATTATCTTTGATATAGGGCTGGTCCAGCAGGCAGACTTCCTCGTAATATTTCTTGATTTTCCCTTCGACAATTTTTTCGATAATCTGGGGCGGCTTCTTGGTGTCCTGCAATTGAGCCCGGATAATCTCCTTCTCTTCCTCAATTTCCTGGGCCGGAATCTCCTCCGCTGAGACATAGCGGGGATTGGCCGCCGCAACCTGCATGGCTATGTTTTTTACCAACTCCCTGAATTCCCCGTTGCGGGCCACAAAATCAGACTCGCAGTTGAGTTCCACCAGAACACCGATTTTCCCATCCAGATGGATGTAGGACTGGATGAGTCCCTGGGATGTTTCCCGGCTCATCTTTTCCTTGGCCCGGGAATACCCTTTTTTCCTCAGGATGGCGATGGCTTTCTCAATATCGCCTTGGCTCTCTTGAAGGGCTTCTTTGCATTCCATGACTCCGATTCCCGTTCTCTGTCGGAGCTCCTTGACCAATTCCGCCGTTATTTCCATCATTCTCTCCTTGATTAACCTGTCTTTTTGGGCTTGCCTTTTCCAGTTATTTCTTCTTCCGGGCCAATCGCCTCTTCCTCTGTTTCACCCTCCTCCTTCTTCGATCCCTCGAGTTCCTTCTCCAGCCGGCTCTTCTTCCCTTCAACTACCGCTTCTGCAATCTTGGACGTGAATAATTCGATCGCTCTTACGGCATCGTCGTTTCCGGGTATGGGATAATCGATATTTTCGGGATTCCCGTTGGTATCCACCACGGCGACAATAGGAATGTCCAGCTTCTGGGCTTCGATGATGGCGATTTCCTCTTTGGCGGAGTCGATCACAAACAAGGCGCCCGGCGGCGCCGTCATCTTCCTGATCCCGCCAAGAGTCTTGGACAGCTTCTTGTGCAGCTTCTCCATCTTGGATTGATCTTTTTTGGAAAGGAGCTCCCAGCGGCCGTCCTCTTTCATCTCATCGAGCTCGACGAGCCTCTCCACGCTCCCTCGGATCACGGAAAAGTTTGTCAGCAGACCTCCCAGCCAGCGCTGATTGACAAAACTGCATTCGCACCGGCCGGCTATTTCTCTGATGATGTCCTGGGCCTGCTTTTTCGTGCCAACAAAAAGGACATCTTTATTCAACTCGGCCACGCTCTTGATGAACTGGAGAGCTTCCTTGAAAATCTTGATGGTCTTTTGCAGGTCGATGATATAGATGCCGTTTCTCTTGCCGAAAATATACTCCTTCATCTTGGGGTTCCACCTTTTGGTCTGGTGGCCGAAATGAACACCCGCCTCTAAAAGTTCTTTCATCGTTACTGAAACCAACGTCTGTTCTCCTTATCTCTTGTGATACTGCGGTGCCTTTCTTGCACCTAACAGCCCGTACTTCTTTCTTTCCTTGATCCGGGAATCCCTGGTGAGAAAACCCGCGTCCTTCAAGGCCGGCTTGAGCTCTCTGTTGAATTCCACCAAAGCGCGGGCAATCCCCAGCCGGATAGCCCCAGCTTGCCCCTTCAGACCTCCGCCGTTGACGCGCATAAAAATATCAAATTTGCTTTCGGTGTCCGTCAAAAGAAGAGGCTGCCGAATAAGATATTTATGCGAATCCAGGTGAAAATATTCGGCAAAAGGGCGGGGCTTCTTGTCCACGAACAAAGTGATATCCCCTTTTCCTGAGCGCAGAAAGACTCTGGCAACCGAGGTTTTTCTTTTTCCTGTTCCATAATACTGAATTAAACTCAAAGTTCCTCCTAAAACTGGTATTCCAGGGGCTTTTGAGCCTCATGAGGATGACGAAGCCCGCGGTAAACTTTAAGCTTCTTAAAGACGGCGCGGCCGAGCTTATTCTTGGGAATCATCCCCCAGACAGCCCGGCGAATCACCTCTTCAGGTTTATCCTTGAGGAGGTCCTTAAGAGTTTCGCTTTTCAGCCCGCCCGGATATCCCGAATGAGAATAATAAACCTTATCCTCCAGCTTTTTTCCGGTGACATTGATTTTCTCCGCGTTAATCACGATGACGAAGTCACCGGTATCGCAAAAGTCCGCAAACTGCGGCTTTTTCTTTCCGCGGAGCAGTGTGGCCACTTCCGTGGCCAGGCGTCCCAGAATTTTCCCATCGGCATTCACCAGCCACCATTTCCTCTCGACGTCATCCTTTTTAGGGACAAATGTTTTCATCACTCTTTTCCTCAGAATCAGGATTAAAACAAAATGATGTCATAAAATACTAAATATTGAGGAAGTTGTCAACTTTGGGGAGGCGCTGGGAAGCTCTCCAAGTTCGCAAAAAATGGGGACGGTTCTCGTTGAGA
>CAZKEW010000156.1:0-5377 GCA_964551885.1 uncultured Eubacteriales bacterium | reverse complement strand
AAATTGCTGTAGCCGGGCGTATCGACGCAATTGACTTTGTAGCCGTTGGCCTCGAAGAAGCAAACAGCTGAATCGATCGAGATTTTTCTTTCGATTTCCTCAGGCTCATAGTCCGTGACGGTATTCCCCTTCTCCACTTTGGTCAGTCGGGACGTGGCGCCGAAATTGAACAACAGGGCTGAAGTTAGGGATGTCTTTCCCGACGAACCATGGCCAACAAAAGCAACGTTCCTAATCTTATCTGGAGTATAATCTTTCATTCCGAAGCCTCCAAGGAATTGGCCGATTTGTTTCGGTTAGCTCTTCAAAATCAAGCTATGCGCGCGTTGAAGAGAGAAAAATATCATACACCAAAAGCCTCGCTTGGCTCAAGAAAAAAGAGCCAGTGGGCTTGGTTTACGAACGGATGATGTCCTGGAATTCTTGAGGAAGGGGGGCATAGAATTCGGCCAGGGTTTTCGTGACCGGATGGGCAAAAACAAGATGCCAGGCGTGGAGGAAGAGCCTGTTATACTTTTTTGACTTATCCCGGCCGCCGTAGCGGCTGTCGCCCACGATGGGGTGGCCTGCGGCGGCGAAGTGGACCCTGATCTGGTGAGTCCGGCCCGTCACCGGCTTGATTTCGAGCAGGGTGAAATCTTTCAGGGCTTTCTTAACCGAATAAAAAGTCAGAGCCTCCCTGGGCTTTTTTGTCCGGATCGAGATACGCTGCCTATGTTTGGGGTGGCGGCCGATAGCCCAGTCAATCTTTCCTTGCATAGTCTGAATCTGTCCCCAAACCAGCCCCAGATATATCTTCTCCACCTCCCGCGCTTTGAACTGGCGCTTGATCTCAGAGTAAGCTTTTCTGCTTCTGGCCACAACCATAACACCGGAGGTTTCCTTATCAAGCCTGTGAACAATCCCAGGCCTCTCCGGGTGCCCAATCCTCTCAATCCCGGGAAAATGGTAGAGGAGGGCGTTGACAAGAGTCCCCTGCGTCACTCCTGCTCCCGGATGAACCACAAGTCCTGCCGGCTTGTTGATGACGACGACGTGCTCATCACAAAAGAGCACATCCAAAGGGATGTTCTCCGGCAGAAGTGAGGTCTTCTTTACCTCCAACAGCTCGACTTCGACGATATCCCCCAGCCTGAGCTTGTGAGCGGGTTTGGACCACGTCCCGTTCACTCGGACCTTCTTCTCGGAGATGAGCTTTTGCGCCTGCGACCTTGTTAACTGCGGCAGGTTAGCCGACAAGAAGACATCCAGACGTTGGCCAAACCCATGGGAGATGGTGATATAGAACTTTTCTTCAAACACTCTTCTTTTTTTTCAAAAAGGAATAAAGGAAAAACCCGGCCAAAATTCCGACTATTCCAAAAAACTGAGGGAAAGTCAGGCTGAGAAAAGGAGAAGTCCCCTTCACCAAGAAAGCCTTCTCTGGATGATCACCGCGGAAAAATTCGGTAAAGATACGGATCAGAGAATAAAACGCTATGTAAAGCGAAAAAACCTGGCCGTCGAATTTTTTCCGGCGCAAGATCAAGAAGAGAAGGAAAAAATTCAAGAAATTCAAAACTGCCTCATAAAGCTGGACTGGATGGAGAGCTTCTCCCAGAGGAATGCCGGTCAGGTCATGGGCAAACTGACTTTGGAAGCGAACGCCCAAAGACGAATCACAGACTCGGCCATAACAACAGCCTGCCATAAAACAGCCGATCCGGCCGAACCCATGTCCCAAGGCTAAAGCCGGTCCGCTGATATCAGCCACTTTCCAGGTCGGGATATGGCGCCTGCAGAAGTACCAAAGGGCAAAGACAACACCGAAGACGAGCCCCCCCTGGAATACGCCGCCGGAGCGAGCCAGGCTCAAGAGCTCTCCGGGATAATGCAGGTAATAAGAAAAATCGCCGACGAGAAGAAAGAGCTTGGCGCCGGCTAAAGAAATAAGAATGGTGTAAAAGCCGGCGTCGACGATTCTCGACGCGTCCAGCCCCTGCTTTTTCGATTGGGCATACAGAAACAAGAGTCCGAGAGCGACTCCTAGGGCCATCATGAAACCATAAGTTGGAACAGAGAGGGGGCCTATGCGGATGAGGATGGGGTGCATGCCGGTTTCCTTATCAAGAAAGAGATCAGCAGAAGAAACGCGCCGATGGTAATGCAGGAGTCGGCCACATTAAAAAACGGCCAATGTTTATTTTTGATGTAGAAATCTAAAAAATCAATCACGTAGCCCCTGAGGATTCGGTCCAAAAGGTTTCCCAGCGCTCCCGCAAGGATAAGAGAGAGAGCAAGCTTTATCCCCCACTCGGAAGCAGGCGTCTTGATAAAGTAATAAACCACAAGGGCCAAGGCCATCAGAGACGCTGCTGTTAGAAGCAAGAAGACAAAAGGCTTATCGATTTGCGAAAAAGCTCCGAAAATAGCCCCTTTGTTATGGATATGGGTGATGTTGAAAAAGCCAGGAATGACCTTCAGGCTGCTGTATAATGCGACCTGCTGCGAAATAATCCACTTGGTGACCTGATCGACGAGCACCAGGATAACGATGAGCCAATAGAAGAAATGGTTCTTTTTCATCGGGTCATCTTCCGGACCACATCTTCACACCGCTCACAGAAATGGGAATATTCTTGGCTCCGGCCCACGGAGGTGGAATAATTCCAGCATCGCTGGCACTTTTCCCCAGGGGCCCTGGTTACTCGGACTTCAAGCTCTGCGCCTGCGCCGGATTCAAGGACGACACAGGAGACAATAAAAAGAGAGGCCAGGTCGTCTTTGTATTTTTGGATAAGCTTCTGGTCTGAGGAAGGCATTTTGAGAAGCACTTGAGCTTCGAGTGAATTGCCGATGAGTTTCTCTTCCCTCACCTTCTCCAGCTCCTTGAGAACGACTTCACGGAGGCTGAGCAGCTTCTTCATTTCTTGACTGAGGTCCGGCTCCAGCCATTTTTGATCAAAGGAAGGAAATGTCTCAAGGTGGGCCGATTCTTCTTTGCCCTCAAACGAAGGCATGCTTTCCCACGCCTCCTCCGTGGTAAAAGGAAGGATGGGCGCCATAAGAATCAGCGTGCTCTTGAGGACATAGAAAAGCGCGGTCTGGGCGGATTTGCGCAGGAGCGAATCCTTGGCTGAGCAATAAAGCCTGTCTTTGAGCACGTCCAGATAGAAGGAGCTCAGTTCCACCGTGAAAAAATCATAAATGGAGTGGAAAACGATATGATACTCATAATCGTCATAGGCCTTGAGAATCCTCTGGCCAACCTCGGCGGTTTTATCCATAATCCAGCGGTCGAGGATGAGCATTTTCTCCTTTTTGACGGCTTCACGGTCCGGCGAGAAATCGTGAATGTTCCCCAGGATGAACCGCCATGTATTCCTGATCTTCCGGTAGGCTTCGATGAGCCTCTGATGGATTTCATTCCCAAACCGAGCATCCTCCTTGAAGTTGAGCATTGCCACCCACAACCTCAGAATTTCTGCACCGCTTTGGGAGATGATCTCTCCGGGCTCGATAAAATTTCCCAGAGACTTCGACATCGCCCTCCCCTGCTCATCGAGGGTGAAGCCATGGGTGATGCACGTTTTATAAGGGGAACGGCCCTCAGCGCCGACCCCGATAAGGAGAGAACTGTTGAACCAGCCTCGGTACTGGTCATGGCCTTCGATATAAACATCTGAAGGCCAGGGGAGGTCAGGCCTTTTGCCGAGAACGGCGTGGCTTGCTCCTGACTCAAACCAGACATCAAGAATATTGTTCTCTTTCTCGAACTCCTGGGAACCGCACTGCGGGCAGCTGGCTTCATGCGGCAGAAGTTCTGCGGCGCTTTTCTTAAACCAAGCGTTGGAGCCATCGCGCGAAAAGATATCGGCGATCCGAAGAGTTATCTCCTTTGAGGCCAGAATATGGCCGCATGAACGGCAGAAGAAAGCCGGGATGGGAACTCCCCAAAGACGCTGGCGGGAGATGCACCAATCGGGACGGGCGCTCATCATGTTGGCGATTCTTTCTTCTCCCCAGGGCGGAATCCAGCGCACTTTTTTGACCTCTTCCAGGGCCTTCTTCCTCAAGTCGTTCTTGTCCATGGAGATGAACCATTGGGCTGTGGCGCGGAAAATCACAGGATTCTTGCAGCGCCAGCAATGGGGATAAGAATGGGTGATGACACCTTCTTTGAGCAGAGTCCCGTCTTTCTTCATGTCTTCGGTGATCTGGCGGTTGGCCTCAAAGACATTCTTCCCGCCGTATCTTTCCACTTGGGGGATGAAATTCCCTTCGCTATCAACAGGAGTGTAGATCTCTAAATGATAGGCCAGCCCGGTGAGGTAGTCTTCATGTCCGTGTCCCGGCGCAGTATGAACGCATCCTGTGCCATCCTCCAGGGTCACATAATCGGCGAGCACCAGCAGCGATTCGCGCTCGATCCAAGGATGATGTGCTTTCAGTCTTTCCACCTCTTTTCCCTGAAACGTGGCCAGGACTCGGGGGGTCTTAAACCCAAGCTCCTCTGCGACGATGGGCAGAAGCCTCTTGGCAACAACATAGGCTTCATCCTTCGCCTCGAAGGCCACATACTCGTGTCCGGGATGGAAGGCAATGGCCAGGTTGGCCGGCAGAGTCCAGGGTGTGGTCGTCCAGATAAGTATAGAAATCTTTTTGCCGGCGAGAGCGGGATATTTGGCGGAGAGGTCCGAAAGAAGCGGGAATTTCACGTAGACCGAGGGAGAGACGCGGTCTTTGTACTCGATTTCCGCCTCAGCAAGGGCTGTCTGGCAATGCGGGCACCAATGGACGGGCCGCAAGCCTTTATACACATTGCCCGAGCCGAAAAAAGCGGCCAAGTGCTTCAGGACATCGGCCTCGTATTCCGGGTTCATGGTCAAATAAGGCTTCTGCCACTCGCCAAAGACGCCCAGCCTGATGAATTCTTCTCTCTGGATATCGATGAACTTCAGGGCGTATTTCTTGCATTCTTCGCGGACCTCGATGATGGAGAGCTTTTTTTTCTTTTCCCCCAAAAACTGGTCCACTTTGATCTCGATCGGAAGGCCGTGACAATCCCAGCCGGGAACATAAGGCGAGAGATACCCTTGCATGGTTTTCGTCTTAACGATGAAATCCTTCAAAATCTTGTTCAGAGCTGTGCCCAGGTGAATCCTGCCGTTGGCATAAGGAGGCCCGTCATGAAGCACAAAAGTCGGAGCCATCTCTCTTTTTTTCAAGATCTTCTTATAAAGCTCTATCTTTTCCCATTTTTTGAGAATCTCGGGTTCCTTTTGGGCAAGCTTCGCCTTCATAGAAAAGGAGGTCTGAGGGAGGTTTAACGTGCTCTTGACGTCGAATTCGTCGGCCATCATGTTCTCCGCGTGTCCGAATTTATTTTGTGATTATA
>CAZKEW010000155.1:0-5408 GCA_964551885.1 uncultured Eubacteriales bacterium | reverse complement strand
TCGCCACGCTTCGCTCGCGATGACAAAGTAACAATATTTTTTGCGTTTACAATAGAGTAACCGAATGAAGCTCGCCGTTTTCGAAATCCTGAGAGACACATGCAAGAGATTCAATGATGATAAATGCTGGAATTCAGCCATCGTCATTTCTTATTTTGCTTTTCTCTGTGCTGTCCCGCTGGTTGCCCTCTTTGTTTTCGCGACCACCAAAATCGTCGGGACTTCTGAGTTTGCGCTGCGGAGCCTGAACCTCTTCTCGGATGAGTTTTTTGCCAAGCTGGACCCTTCCTTTTTCCAAAAAATCCAGGCCATCTCCGATAACATCAGCAATCTTGGCTGGTTCGGGCTGGTCGGCTCCCTCGTCGCGGCCAGCTTTCTCCTCTCCAACCTGATTTACGCCATCAACGTCATCTTCCGGACGAAATACCAAAAGTCCTTTTTCTATAACCGGCTGATTGAATACTCCATCATGTTCATTATGGGCATCATCTTGCTGATCTCCCTGTTCATTACCGCCATCTGGACAGCTCTCCATCGAGCGCTCCAGGAAAGCAATTACGTGGCCAGTCACATCAACCCCAAAATCGTCGCTCTTGCGAATAACTTTCTCATTCAGTACATCATCCCGCTGGCCCTCACGTTCCTCTTCCTTTTTACCCTTTACAAGTTCATCCCTGAAAGGAAAGTCCATACCAGGTCGGCAGCATTGGCAGCAATCATCAGCGCCGTCCTCTGGGAAGCCTTTAAAAGAGGCTTCGCCTTTTATGTGGCGAGGTTTTCGGCAATCGGCATCGTCCTTTCCAAGCTCGTTCAGGGAACTCTGACCTCCATGATCTTTTTCCTTCTCTGGATTTCTTTTTCTCTGGTCATTCTGCTCTGGGGGGCTGAGTTGGCAGCCGTTTTAAACGAGAGAAGACATGAAAAAGCCGCTTGACGCCAAGCCGCCTGCCCCTCCGTGCCTTACGGTGAAGGAGCTGTCGCGGCTGCTGGGTTGTCCTTTTGAGGGTGACGGCGAAAAAATAATCTGCGGCGTTTCGAGCCTGGAGAAGGCCCAGGAAGGAGATCTCGTCTTCCTGGCTCAGCCGAAGTTTCGCAAGCTTTTGGAAGAAACCAGAGCCTCGGCAGCGATCATTCCGCCTGACGAGACATTCAGAGGCATACCGGTTCTTTTTTCAGATAACCCCCACCTCGCCTTCGTCAAAGCCGTGGATTTCTTTTTTAAGCCTTACCGTCTCGAACCGGGAATCAATCCTTCTGCCCTGATTTCTCCTTCAGCCAAGGTCGGAGAGAATGTGGCCGTTGGGGCTTTGACCTTCATCGGGGATGACGTTGAAATCGGAGAGGGCACGGTTATTTTCCCCCTGGTCTCCATCTATCCTCGGGTCAAGATCGGGGTGGGGACGGTCATCCACTCCCACGTCTCTATTCGCGAAGATGTCAGGGTCGGGAGCCGAGTCATCATCCATAACGGCGCTGTCATCGGCTCGGACGGGTTCGGATACATAGAGACAGGCGACGGTTCGCGCACAAAAATTCCCCAGAAGGGCACAGTCATCATCGAGGATGATGTCGAGATCGGAGCCAACACGACTGTTGACCGGGCGGCGCTCGGCGAGACCATCATCCGCAGGGGAGCGAAGATCGATAACCTGGTCCAGGTTGCCCATAGCGTGGAGGTCGGGGAAAACACCATTCTCGCCGGCCAAACCGGGATTGCCGGGAGCTCTAAAATCGGGAAGAACGTCATTATGGGTGGGCAGGTCGGGGTGGCTGACCACGTGAATATCGGAGACAAAGTCATCATCGCGGCCAAGTCAGGGGTCACAAAAGACATCCCGCCTAACTCTTTTGTGGCGGGCAGCCCGCATCTCGACATTCACGACTGGCGAAAAATCTGGGTCCTGCTCCCGCAGCTCTATGACTTCATCAAGGATGTGAAGAAATTAAAGGCCAGGGTGGAAGAGCTGGAAAAATCCCTCAAGAAAGACTAACAGGAAGCAGACTCACTCTTAGCGGGAAGCCCACTTCTTTTGTCATCGCGAGACATCGAAGATGTCGTGGCGATCTGACCCGAAAGGGTCATTCCGAGCGAAGCGAGGAATCTCATCCTTATACTTTGAGACCGCCACGCTGCGCTCGCGGCGACTTCGTCGGATTGCTTCGCTAACGCTCGCAATGACCACGTAGCCTAATGCTCACAATGACCACGTGGTAACGCTGCTCTCTAAATTCGGGGGACGCGTTACTGAATTCAAGAGAATTCTGGTGTATGTCCCCAAAATTATTGTCCCCCCATTTTCAAATTGAGTATAGTGTCCCTCGAATTTAGCCGCTCCGGGATTCCAGGTAGTCGTTAACGGCGAGGGCGGCGACAACGCCTGTTCCCACAGCCGTGGCAACCTGCTTGGGACAGGCATCGGCCACATCTCCTGCGGCAAATATGCCCGGTTGAGACGTGGCCATCTTCTGATCGACCTTGATCTCCCGCCATTCGTTCAAATCGACGAGCCCTTTGACAAAGTCGGTATGGGGGTCCATCCCGATGGAGACAAAAAGCCCGTCGAGCGGGAGGGGGAACGTCCTGTTCTCTTTGAGGTTCCTGACGATGACGCGCTCGAGATGGGTCTCGCCTTCGATCGCTTCGACGACCGAGTTCCAGACGACCTCGATCTTGGGGCTCGAGAAGACGCGCTCCTGGAGGATTTTGATGGCCCGGAACTGGTCTCTCCGATGGATGAGAAAGAGCTTCCGGCAGAACTTCGTCAGGAATATCGCCTCGGTCAGCGCGTTGTCTCCTCCGCCCGCAACAGCCACGACTCTGTCCTTAAAAAAGGCGCCATCGCATGTGGCGCAATAAGAAACGCCCCTTCCTGTTAATCTCGCTTCGTTGGGAATTCCGAGCTTCCGGTAGGCCGCGCCCGTGGCAACGATTACCGTCCGCGCCGCGTACTCTCTGTTTTGACTCACAACCACCCAAGACTCATCTTTTTTGCGGATGCTCTTGGCCTCATCCGCCTCGATTACAGCCCCGAATTTCTCGGCCTGCTTCCTGAAATTCTCCATCAGCTCAAAGGGGGCGATGCCTTCGGGGAAGCCGGGGTAATTTTCCACCCAATCGGTCAGCAGGATTTGACCGCCGGGAAGGCCCTTCTCGAGGACGATGGTCTTCAGGCGGGCTCTTCCTGTGTAGATGGCGGCAGCCAGGCCGGCCGGCCCGGCCCCTATGATTACGACATCATGCTTTTCGTCAAAACTCATAGATGTTTGGATATAATCTCGATGATTTTATCGCGCGGCTGCACCCCGACCATGGTCTCTTTGAGCTCCCCGGCCTTGAAAAGAAGGAGAGTCGGAATGCCGCGGATGCCGTACTTCGCCGGCGTCTTCATGTTCTCGTCCACATTCATCTTAGCCACTTTAAGCTTATCCTTGTGGGCTTGGGCGATATTTTCAACGGTGGGCGCAATCATCCGGCAAGGCATGCACCATTCAGCCCAAAAATCGACCAGCACCGGGAGTGAGGATTTTAGCACTTCTTCCTCAAAATCGGCGTCTGAAACGCTGAGAATATCAGCGGACAATTTGGCCTCCTCTCTTTTATGTCCCCCAGCCTAATTTTTCTTTGAGAAGGTCAAAGTAGTTCCTTTTGGGAGAGGAGATAAGACGGAGTTCGAAACCGGAGCGCTCGATCTCCACCACGTCATTTTTGCCTAAAAGGACTCCACGCTGGCCGTCAAGGGTCAGGTAAACCTCCTCGCCCGCCGTTAATAGCTGTAGCTTAACCTTGGAATTGGATGAGACAACCATAGGCCTGAATGAGAGGGTATGGGGACAAATGGGGGCTAAAACGATGGCGGGGATATAGGGCTGGATGATAGGCCCTCCCGCTGAAAGAGAATAGGCCGTCGATCCTGTTGGCGTCGAGACGACGAGGCCGTCTGCCTTCAAAGCCGCAATTTCTTTATCATCGATCCAGATGGCGATCTGGATCATCCGGGCCACGGCGCCTTTATTGATGACGACATCGTTCAAACAAAAATAGCTGCTCCCTTTGCACCTGGCCTCGAGCAGTAATCTCGGGCTGACGATCTCCTCATTTCCTTCGAGGAAAGAATCCAGAGTGATATACATTTCGTCCGTGGGCACTTCCGTCAAAAAGCCGAGCCGTCCCAGGTTAACACCCAGGACTGGGATGTTTCCCCGGGCTGCAAGGTGGGCGATGCTGAGCAGTGTCCCATCCCCGCCCAGGACAATCACCAGGTCCACTTTGGCCGGCAGCTCTTCCCTAAGCATCCCACCCTCCCGGAGGAGCTTTTTCGCGGCCACATCTTCAAGAACACAAGCGATGCCCTTCTCATCGAGATAGCGCGTCAAGCCGGATAAGATCTTCTCGATATGGGGCGCGTGCGGTTTGATAACGATGCCCGCCCTTTTAATCCTTCTGCTCATGGACCACCTCCCGGACTAATTCTCTAACTTTTTCCTGAGGCAGATATTCTTCTGCCAAAGTCCAGTAAGCGAAAAATTCTCTATTCCCCTTCTGCCCGCGGACTGAGCACTGGATCAAGCCGCGGATGCCGAATCCCATCTTTTGGGCCTCTCCGATCACTTGGCTGAGCACCGCTTCGTGCTGGGCGGGGTCTCTGACAATCCCCTTTTTTCCAACTTGACCCTTTCCCACCTCAAACTGAGGTTTAAGCAGGCTCAAGAGAATGCCCTCTCTTAGGAATTCTTTGACCGCAGGCAAAACCTTAAGCACAGAAATGAAGGACAGGTCAAGAGTGACAACGTTCGGCATTTCGGCGAAATCATCTCTTTGGAGATTACGCGCATTTTTTTCAATCAGAATCACCCTGGGGTCATTCCTCAGGCGCCAATCCAACTGGCTCACGGAGACATCCACGGCATAAACAACCCGCGCTCCTCTCTGGAGAAGACAATCCGTAAACCCGCCCGTGGAAGCCCCCAGGTCGGCGGCGACCATTCCAGCGACGGCAATCGAAAAGGCATCCAATGCTTCTGCAAGCTTCAACCCGCCTCGGCTGACATAGGGAATTTCTTCACGCAGCGAAAGCTCTTCATCCGCGCTAATCATCTGCCCCGGCTTTTCAACCCTGCGCCTCCCTGCATAAACAAGCCCGGCCATGATGAGCGCCTGGGCCTTTTGCCAGCTCTCGGCCAGGCCGCGGGTCAGGATAAGCTTGTCCGCCCTCTCCTTCTTCGGTTTCCCGAGAAGACCCGCGTTCATGCTCATGCGCCCGCCAATAATTTAATACAAACGCAATAATTTCCGTGTCATTGCGAGGAGTATGGATTCCTCGCTTTGCTCGGAACAGGCTCCGCAATCTCATGCAGTCGTCGCGAGGAACGAAGTGACGTGGCGATCCCATGATTATCGCGTAGCATTC
>CAZKEW010000154.1:0-5439 GCA_964551885.1 uncultured Eubacteriales bacterium | reverse complement strand
GGCTGTCAATCTTGTCCGTCAATCTTGCAAGGTTGCGACGAATCTCGTTTTCAATATCGAGAGGATCCATTTTTACGATTCCTCTGGCAGTAAAGTCGGTTCTTCCGGCGGCGTGTACCAGTCTTCCTTTTTTTTCTTTACGGCCTTTTTTGCCGACTTGAAACAGGGGCAGGGATTTTGATTGTCTTTATAAATTCTACAGTCCCGGTAACGCCACATTTCAATACGAGGCCAGCATTTCGGCATAGAAGGCCATACGGCTTCGTATTTACAATAACCCGCATGGCTTGTCAGAATTCTATGGGTATCCTCGCTTCTGCAAGGTTCGTAAAACTCACATTCGCCGCACGAAGGACTCATTCTTCGATACTCCTAATTCAAAATCTTCCTGCGCTTGTTTGAGCGTGTTGCCACCGCCACCGACGTATTGCACACCGTCCTTCCACCAGGCCCAGTCATTGAGAGCTTGAAGATAGCCTTGCTTGTAACTCTCCCGCCGCTCAACTTCGTTAATTTTCTTGATGGTTGTCATTCGCTGACTCATTTCGGCTCCTCTTTTTTTATGAGTGCGATATAATCGTTCCGCCAGTCCCCAAGTATTTGATGTAACAGGTAATTGATAGAGACATCATATCGCTTGCCGGCGTCTTTCAATGCGTCCAGAACCTTTGGGGTTGGATAAATAAGTAGCCCCCTGCGTATTTTGGGTCGGCTCGCCTCGTAAAAAATTCTGGAGACGGACCATTTCGGATGTTCTTGGGCCAATTCGAGAATCAAATGAATATCGTCCTGGGATAACTTGAAACGGCGTTGAGTTTTTGTCCGGACGTACTTCACAAGTTGCTGTGCTTTTTTTTCAGTCATTTCGGCTTTCCTTCCTCAATTATACCTGGCAAAGATTTGGGCCCGATGTCATCAGAATTAAATTGATTCCTCACGAGGGGCGCTGCTTTTTCGAGAACCAGTTCCAGTTCCACTATCCTTGCCTCTTTGGCCTTGAGATCGGCGGTCAAGCGGGTAATCTCGTGAACCAATAAACGTTCGTGTTCTCTGGTAGAATTGTGGAGTTTGGTGCGTTTCGGGATTTCTTCTTTCAGTCTCTCAATTTCCTGTTGCTGGGCGTCGAGGCGGTCACAGGCTTCATGGATAACCTCAATTTTTCGGCCGAATTCTCCTTCCACTATTCTTCGTGCTTCCTTTGTAAATTCCCTTCCGTCATCCTGACGGACAGACTCGGCCTTCTGATTTTCGCCGGGGCCGTATATCTCTTGGCTCATTGCATGAACATCCGCAACTTTGCATTTTTCGGCCTTCTCGGCTTCGAACAGGGGCAGGTCGTAGGCCACTTCCTTTCGTATCCAGCCTTTTGTTGACGGAAGAACTCTTTTTAGTTTGTTAATCGCGTCGTCTGACTTGTGAGTATCCATTCATATCCCCTCGTGGCTCATAAAGTTGCCTTCTTCTCGATAATCCCTTTGGCGCTGGACCTCGTCCATTTCATCTTCTGCCGTCGATATGCTCATGGTTTCTCCTTTTTCCAGTTTTTATCCGGGTCAGAAACGTAAATACCCCTGCTTGCCAGCAAATTGCGGCACTCATCGAACCACTTCGATGCTTGCTCCACATCCATTTTGCTTAGAGTCGTTCTGTGACCATCCTCATCGAATATGGGGCATATAAGATAGAACAGCTCATTGAGAAAGTCTTTAGTCAGACCTATGCCCGTCGGCAAATCTTCCTGAACCAGCATCTTCAAGAACGTGGACGTATCAATGCCTTCGTCGTTTGCCTTTGCAATAACCGTACTTATCAGTAACCCAAAGTGGCACTTGATTTGTTGCTGGGTCCGCAGAGGGCGACTGAGAAGCAATCGCTCGATCAGCCATTTCCCGTCGTACCCTTTCAATAAACTGGTACGCTGCTGCTCTACATTCTTCGGAAATTGCAGGGTTCCGTCGAGGCTCTGGCCCATAAACTCGTCCATCGTATGGCTTTCTTAAATCATTAAGGTTAGGCATTTTTTGTGTTCTTGAATATGGCATACCTGACAAAGCCAAACAACATCTAATGGTTTGTAATAATCAGGATGATGTCCCATGATTCTTGTTTTTTGTCCACATTTTGAACATCGTTTAGGTTTTGTTATTCTCTTGTCTCGAACAGCATTTGCGAGTAAATAAGAGGCAGCATATCGAATCGGGTTTTCTTTTCTTCTGATTTTATTCCGCACTGTCATTGCTTTAATTCGGTGCGGTAACTTACCTCGTTGACGGTCATATTCTCTGATACGGTCGATGTTTTTTGTTCGATGTTCATTTACGTCTTTCCTGGTACAAGTCTTACACTTTCCCAAATGACCATCAGACATTCGAGGATGTTTATAAAACTCTGACGGTTCCTTTTCTTTGCCACATTTGAAACAGGTCTTCATATTCTATCCTTTCTAAAATATGTCATAATCTAACACATTTCAAAAAGGATGTCAAATAAAATAATCCATTCTAAAAAGGAATTCCATCATCTTCCGGTGCGGTCGGATCATCAAACGGCTCCGGTTCAAGTTGTTTCGTCGTTTGTGGCTTCACTTTTGCCAGATTTGGTGGACGGCAGCGAATACCCCCGGTAATTTTGCCGCGAAAAGCAATGTGTGGATCGCGGTATAGAACAATTCTAATGCCGAGCCAATTTTCAAATTGTTCTGCTTCGTCGTCGGACAGACTCGGATTTAACTGCTTGCATATTATGCTGATAATCTGTCCGTTCGTTGAATTTACCGCCCAGGGTTTTTCAACTTCTCGGAATTTCAAGACCCAACTCATCTCCGGTTCGGCTCCTTCGAGGGCCATGTTGACTTCTTCGTAACCGGAAATCGTTACCATAATGGCAGGGTCCACGTCTCGTTGAGTTAAAAATCTGGATCGTTTCAGATCATTTAGTGACGGCATGTTGTTCCTTCCTTTCTTGTTCGAGTTTCTGTTTCTTTTGTCTGAGCCGTTCGAGTAAATTCATGGCTCGGCATACATCTGAGTCAGCTTCTTCAATTTGGCAGTCGATACAGATTTCACCGAACGATAACAGTTTGCATTTTGGGCATCCATTATCCATCGCAACTACCCTTTCCTCACAAACTGTACCAAACCCCTGATAGCTTCTCTCTCGGCGTCGGAAACCGTCAATCGTTTAGCCGTTCCAATCCATTCCACTGTCAAAAGACAGCGTATCTTGCTGTCGATCTCCTCATCGTGGAGCCGTTGCCAGTCTTCGGCGGTCAGTTCTTCGTGCTGGTCGTAAGTCAAGGGCGTAGCCGTATCGAAGCAATCCGTCACGATGAGTTTGACATCCTGACGGTTGTGGTCCTCTGTTGTCTGTACAGTGGCTTGCATGATGCATAGATTTGTCTTGGACTTCCAGGCCGTATAGCCGCCCGTTCGCCGGTCGTGATTCTTCACCGTTGGTAAGAAAATATGACCTAACATTTCACCGGAAGCATCCATGAACACAACCTCCTGCCACGTCTTCTGATCGCCATCCTGGAACGCGGCCCTGGCCGTTTTAATGAGCAAGGGAAAACCTTTGAGTTCTGTGCCTACCGGAAGTTTCTTGATTTCCATAATCGTTGTCTTCATGGTCTTTCTCCGCCCCCCTGCTTCAGTTTGAAAATCTCGGCGTCGGCGTCCTGGAGTTTCTCCGTCAGATAGTCAATCGCCACTTCCGCGCTGCAAAAATTCCAGCCATAGGCCGGTATCCAGATCACGCCTTCACACCGCAGGCAAAGTTTCTCGTGCTTGTGCTTCTCGCATGTTCTCAGGTTGCGTTCGTAAGTCTGTTTGCCGCACGTCGGGCAGTTGATGATTTCCGGGTCACCGTCAGGCATACCGTTCTGCTCGGCATCCAGAATATAGGGTGCTGTCCCGTTCATAGTGTCACTCTCCTTTCTCGGCGAGGGCAATAACGGCCTCAACTTCTTTGAGTCTCGAATACCGGCAGCCGCGAGGATGAGTTTGCACATACTGCACAAAACATTTGAGCTCGTAGAGCAAATCCGGCGCGACGGCTTTTTCGAGTACAAAATCAACGACCTCTTGAACATCGACCCCGGCCGCAAAGTGGAGCGGCTTATCTTTCAGGGCGTAACTCATCGGATTGCCCTCAGTCGCCTTCCCTCCGCCGAATGTGCGGAACCTACTTTGGATTTGTGACAAGATATGTTTCGTTTCCATTTTTTCTCCCCTTGATATGTAGTTTGTTCAAAAGGACGACTAGGCCTCCGTGCCCATCCTTGTATGAAGGATGGACTCCCTTCCGTCGTCCTGGCCTTGATGGACGGTGCGCCAGCCGCCAGGCGTATTCAGCTCGCCCGGTCAGGCATAGCTCGGCGAGCGCAACGAGCCCTTCGCCTACCGCCGCCATGAATTTTTTAAGTTTGGATGTTCGCATCATTTTCTTCTTGAGAATCAAAATTGCCCGATCTAAGCACCAGCTTTCCGGCCACTTTGAGATCTTGCAGCCTCTTTTCGACGGCGTTCCATTTTCTCGTCGTGAAGCCCAGAGTCACTTCTCTTCGGCTAATCGTGCACACGAAGCCGGTTAAAGAGGGCGGCATCGTCTGCTCCAGCAAATCGAGACGCCCATTCATTGTACAGACCGTATGATGAATGTTCGGCCGGCCTTTTAATTCATCCAGCCAAGTCCCGATCTGGTTCATATAACCGCTTGCGATCATGTTTTTTCCTTTCCTACGCCGTTTCCCATATCGAGTTAATGCCTTCATGGGATACTTCTCTTCCATTCCAAAATAAGAGCAGGCGCAAGGCCGTCCCTGGCCTGCTCTCGGAGGAGGGGTGATGAGCGTATTTATTGTCTTTTCAAAGAGTCAAACGCGGACGCCAAACGCAAAAACGTCTGTGTTTCTGGGTAGTATTTCATACCGCCGCCGGCCTCGCTCGGTACGTACCGGAACATTCACTTTTCAAAATTGCCCCATTTTTCCCGCTGGGGCGAACGGGTGTCATGAGAAACTTCGCTGGAGTTTTCGCCGCACTTGCCAGCTTGGGCCTCCCCCGATGGGGAGAGAATTATGACTCCGGCCGGTCCAATACACAGCCGGAGAACGGCTGACGATGGGCAGGATTCCGCTCTGGTAAAGTTGTAGCAAGCAACTTCGGACAGAACCTAACACTGTGCAAACTTGTACCTGCTCGTAGGGGAACACATGACTGAAAGAATGCGTGCGATTCTAAAACGTCAGTCATGATTGCACCATCGACACACACGCTGCCATCATCAGCGCCCTTGCAGGGCCATAATCTTAAAAAATGCTGGCGGGCACGTCGCCTCTACTTTGCGCTCTTACCCGGCGCCTTACTCACGCCGCCGTCTCTGTCTGGCATTATTCACTATGAAATTGTAAAAGAGCTAAAATTATATCTACTTGTATCC
>CAZKEW010000153.1:0-5463 GCA_964551885.1 uncultured Eubacteriales bacterium | reverse complement strand
AGAACCGTCCCCATCTAATACTAACGCGGTAATTCAGGTGTCATAGCGGGGAGTCTCGTTCTTGTGAGACGACGAAGCAATCCGAGGAGGTCGTCGCGAGACATCGAAGATGACCCTTCGGGTCGGATCGCCACGCTTCGCTCGCGATGACAATGAAACAATATTTTTGCGTTTGCATCAGTTCTTGACACTTGCTTTTCTCGACCCATATAATTTGACAAAATGGCCAGAAAAAAGTGCCGCTGCCGATGAGAAAAAAATATCTTCTGCTTTGCTGCCTCGTCCCCTTCCTCTGCGGGGTGGCGGTCGGGAGTGCTGCGTTCAAACTCCGGGTGACTTCAGAACAAGCAAACATCAGGGAGAAGCCCGACATCGCCAGCGCCGTCCTGCTCCAGGTGCCGGAGGGAACACCTCTTGAAGCCGAAAAGAAAGAAGGCGAGTGGTATGCTGTCAAAATTGAACAAGAAGGGGGAGGTTTCCTCCTCGGCTATGTTCATGAGAGCCTCGTCAAAGTCGTGGAGGCGCCGGAAGAGAAAACAAAAATAAAAGAGACGGTTGAGGAAAAACCGTTAGAGACAAAGTCGCAGGAGCCAACGCCCGTCCCCTCGCAAGCCCGGGCGCCAAGGACGACGCCCGTTTCCGAGCCTAAAACAGAACGCTTCTCCCTGTCTCTGTGGCTGGGCGGAAGATACGCGTCGGTAGGCGATCTGAATGAAGGAGCCAAAGGCATGGTTCAAACCTATGAATACATGCTCGGCGCCAGAGGTGAGGGAGAAGTCAATTCCGTTCACTTGGGCTATCTTTTCGGGGTTGAAGCTCGGCTCCCCCTGGGCTCCGGATTTTTCTTCTCCATCGGAGCGGAGTATTTCTCGGGTGAGAATACCAGCTCGGTCTTTTATGAAGATGGATCATTCCAAGACCTCTTCACAACTAAACCCCAGGTCCGAGCAGTCCCCATAAGCTTTTCTCTCTCGTATTATCTTCTCCCCTACGCTTATGTAAAGGCCGGCCTCGAATATACCTTCGGCCGCTGCGCCTATTTTTATCGCTTTCAAAAAAAGGATTTCTGGCAGGAGTGGGAAGGCCACGCCAGTTCCGGCAGCTTGGGATACCAAATCGGCCTTGGCGGTGACTGGAAATTGTTCTCCGACGCGTCCTTTATCGCCGAACTCATCTACCGTCATTCACGGATCAGCGAGTTAAAAGGCGAAAATTCCTACCGGCAATCGGATGGCCACAATTCCCGCGAAGAGGGAAAACTCTATTTTTTCCAGGTCACGACGACCGGCGAAGACCGCGTGCCCCTCGTCTTTGTCCGGGAGAAAAAGCCCACCGAGGCCGGAGTTTCTGACTACAGGGATGCCGAGCTAAGCCTCTCGGGCTTGAGCCTCCGTGCGGGGATCAGGATCAGATTTTAAGCCTTCTTCAACAGGGCGATATGGTGGGCGTGGATTCCTCTGAATAGTGGAGTGACACGGACGACCTCAAACCCGGCCTCTTCCACTTCCTCCTCGAATTCGCGGCGCGTGATCATCTTGATACGGGTTTTGCTCCTTTTGAGCTTCCTGCGCAGCTTTCGCTGAACCCGGTGAAGGGGATTAACCTGGTAGAAAGAGAGGATGAGCCATCTCGCGGAGGTGCGGGCAAATTCCCGGAGGACATTGCGTCTTTCCTCCGACTCGTGGAGATGGTGGAAGAGGCGCATGGACAGAATCAGGCGAAAGATGTTTGGCTTAAAAGGCAATCCCTCTATCATATTGCATGCTATTCCCATCGGAATAGTAGAGATATCTGCTCTCCTTATCGCCCGCTCGACCATGGCCAAGGAAAGGTCGCAGCTCACCAGGCGGTCATGCCTCTCGAGAAGCAGGGCGGAGAAGCGGCCGTAACCGCAGGGCGCATCCAAAGCATAGGCCAAATGCTTTGCTGGAGATGCGTCCTCGATTTTCCTCATCATCTTCTTCAAAATTTTCACTTCCCGGCGGTGGACGATCCTCTGGTCCAAGCCGCGGTAACGCCGTCGCTCGTAATCCGCCACTTCCTGCTTTTTAAACGGCGCCTTAACGGAAAAAAACATATTGGGGTGTCTCCTCGATTCTAATTTTTTCCGCTGGGAGCATTTTTTCTTCACCGTCCCTTCCGATGATATATTTCGGCGTTTGGAAAAAGCGATAGTCTACGGCTCCCTTCCTGGTCCAGCAGACCGCAAACTCCTCTCCTCCCTTGCGGAACAAAAAGATTTCGGCCCGCTCATCCTGGACTTTCCCCGCAAATCGGCTTCCCTCAAGCAGCCGGACCATGTTGGCCAAGGCAAAGTAACTCGGCCGCTTCCGCCATGGCTTATCACGGCTGTCGATCAGCCCATAACCAGGCGCGACGAGCTGCCACCAATAGATTCTTTCGACGAGGCCGCTGGCCAGGCAGATAACAAAATAGCGGACGAGGTAATCGGCCTGCTCTTCTTCGGTCACGCAAGGTTTCCCGGCCGCAGGCGAAAATTCTCCCATCCCCTCGAGAGGCCAGTTCATCTCGGTTATCCAGCAATCTCTGTCCTCGCCGGTCGAACAGTCCACAACCGCCTTCCATAAGGCCACTTTCTTGGCCGTCGTCCAGCCGAATTGCGCGTTCTCCGGCGCGCCCGTGCGGTCAACGTAAAGAAGGGAACTCACCTTGTCGAAGGCAACTGCTTTGAGCACAGAAGGATAGAGATGGAATTCAAAGTCGATCACAGCCGGGCCGACAAGCCCAACCCCGTATTTCTTGGCTAAAGGGACTGCCGGCTGCGCCAGGTCGATGTATTCCCTGTGATCCCAGACCCCCCACTTGGTCCTGTTCCAGGCGTGCCCGATTTCAAAGAAAGAGCAGTGGGGAGAAAACCCGGAAAAGACATCTTCAAGAAAACCTTCCCATGACGCCGGGTTCACGACATCCTCCCTGCGCTGGAGCAAAGCGGCAACGACATCGATCTCCGCGCGGCGCAGAAGACGGATGAACGCATCATACCGGGAAAGATTCTCCCTCTCCCAGGAGGGAACCCGGACTAAGGTCTGCCGGATTCCAGCGGCCTTGAGGCTCTCGATGATTTCTTCGTTCTTCTCGCCTGCCGGCGATGAAGACACGGCAAAAGGCCTGCCCATATCAACAGGCTTTTGATGAAAAGTCCGCATGTATTGCCGGTATCGCCGTAAAGCAGATAAGGCCACAGCGAGATTGGAACCCACGAGCTCAACATATCCTCCGGCGTGCTTTAAATGATGCCGGAAGCGCTCCCGGCGCGGGGCGACATTATGCGGCTGGTCGGCGAATTCATTCCAGGCAAAAGGAAAAGTCATCTACTGAACCCCCAGCTTTCGGGCGATTTGCCTTAAGCGTAGCTTTCTCTTCAACTCCACATAGCCGGAATAAATGGCTTTGTTCATTTTATACCAGCGCCAGAAAGACGTCCGCAGGGGGCTCTCGCCAAAATAGTTTTTTAGAAAAGGCTTCTGAAAGGCAGAGGGAATTCCCAGGCGGATAAGATTTTTGACCCGCGCAAAACTGCTGATTTTTTCTCGAACGCGAATCCTGTTCGTGTCGAGGAGATAAAAGATAAAGTTTCCCCGCTCGTCCCTCTTCACCAGAATATTCCCGTCCGAGAGATCCGGATGGAGGATGCCCCTTTGATGGCAGTGGGAGAGGCAGCTCGCCAGTGAGGAGAGGAGGGGGTCGAGGTCGGGCGGAGAAAGGCGGCGGAAAAGCTCGCGAATTTCCACGGCTTCATCTATCCTTTCGGCGAGGAAAAAGCTCCGCTCGACAAACCCCGCCTTTCTTTTTTCAAGGTACGCCACAGGGGAGGCGGTCTCCAGCCCCCTTTGCTTCAAGGCCAGGGCCCCCCGCCACGCCCTGGCAGCTTTGGAAGGCAAAATGAGGCTTTTGAGCTTGTTCACGCCTCGGGAGGAAAACTCTTTGACGACGATGTCTTTGAATTGCCCGCCGGAAAGAGAAAACCGAAAAACCCCCAGGCGATTCCTTTTATTGGCCAAAATCTCGACGCCGGGATGACTCCAAAGCTCCTCCGGCTGCTTGATGACTTGAAGGAAGCGAGGCTCATCATAAGCCGCCAGGATTTTTCCTTTGTATGAGCCCAGAGCGAGAGGGCGCCCGTCGCCGGCTTCTTTTGATGCGGCCTCAATATGATCGCTCATAACTGTTTTCTCGTCCTCCGCCCTAAGAATGCCTCTCTAAAACTTTTTTCAGAGCGCCGCCGAGAGCACAAGATTGAAATTTTTCCCAAACAAGGTTGTAGCCTTTCTCGGCAATTTCTTCCCTTAAACTGACCTCTTTTTTCAACTCCAGGATAGCCTGAGCCAGGGATATTGGCTCCGCCCTCTCGCAAAGCAAAATGTTCTTCCGGTGAGAAAAAAACTCTTCGACAGCCGGCGTGCGGGCTGTGATTACAGGTTTTCGTAGCGCCATAGACTGAAAGATTTTGTGAGGGACGACCCGCCCGGCTTTTTCCGTCCAGCCAAAAATCCCCAAGCAGATATCAGCCTCTACAGCAATCTTTCCGGCAAGCGATGTCTGGCCGGCCCAACCCTCAAAACTAACGTTTCTCAGGCCGAGGTCTGAGGCCGCGCGCTTCACCCGAGGCAGTGTTTGACCTCGACCGATGAAATGGAAGCGGATGGCCTTGTCCTCCTCAGAGACAAGATGAGCCGCCCGAATAATGACATCTGCTCCGTGAAGAGGAAGAAAAGAGCCAAAAAAGAGCACAGTAAACGGCGAATTGCCTGTCCTGGAAACGGGCCGGTTGTGGGCTAATCTTTTGCTGAAAATCTCATCGTCAAACCCCACGGGCAAGACTTCAATTTTTCGCGCGTCAAGCCCAAACTGGCGACAATAGTAGTCCTTGTGCGCCTGAGTATCAGCAAGCACGATGTCGGAAAGCTTCAGGGCCAAAAGGTCAATCACTCTATTCCACCAGGCTGCCAGCGACCCTTCCGGGTTTCTCCGCCAGTCTAAGATTTTCGTCTCAAAACGGGAGGCCAGGGGGTCGAAGACGAGCCGCCTCGAAGAAAGGAGACCCAGGAATCGCGCCAGCGGGACATCCTTCTGGCAAAATTCGGGGACAAAAAGGAAAGAAGGATGCGAAGCGCGGTCTTTGGCGAGGGAGATCCAGCGGGAAAAGAGAAGAGGATACCGGGCCCAAAACCTGCCTCCGGGATTGACGCGACATTCGGAGACGCGGACTCCATTGGCCTCGAGCCCGCGCCTGATGACGGCATTCCGGGGATAGCTCGCGTCGTATCCTCCGAAGAAACAAACGTCCATTTTCCTCAGGTAGATTAAACCATAAATCCCTCCCCATTTCCATACAGAGTTGGGGACGGTTCTGCCGATAGAAAGCTGTCTTTGCGAGCGAAGCGATAGTGCTTCACGTCATTGCGAGTTTAGATTCCTCGCTTCGCTCGGAACAGGCTCCGC
>CAZKEW010000152.1:321-5466 GCA_964551885.1 uncultured Eubacteriales bacterium | reverse complement strand
CTTCCTTCCATCAAGTCTGAAGAAAGATAAGAAAGCATCGCCAAAGAATCCTTGGCGGTAATGGACTCAAACCCCATTTTCACTTTTTCGGGGACAGCCTGGGGCTTCTCGACAAGGTGCAGATTTTTTTGAATATCTTCGGGTTTCGGCTGCTGTGGCGGCGGAGGGGTCTGCGCGCCTAAAACAAAAGCCAAGAAAACAATAAGAAGGGCAGGCAGGACATACTTTTTCATCTCATTTTCCTCCTGATAGAATGACGTCCGTGTTCATTGCGTATTACACGAATTCCGCATAATACTATTGTTTTGACGAAATCGCCATTGCTTTTCTTCCAAAAATTTTTCCTATTTCCCAGGGTTGTCGATAAAAAAAGAAAATATTAATATCATTGTCATGCGAGCCGTCTCGGCCGTGGCAATCTGACGAAGTCATCGCGAGACATCGAAGATGTCGTGGCGATCTCATCGTGATTCCCGTGAGATTGTGGAGCCTGTTCCGAGCACAGCGAGGAATCTAAACTCTTCGCAACGACTGGGTCGGATCGCGACGCTTCGCCCGCGATGACAGAATTCTATCAGCAATTTTGGGGAATCTTCAGACCTGGTTTCAGTCCTTGGGCTCCCCCACGTTTTCGGTCAAAAGCATCAAAATCGGAGGCGTGGGCGGGAAATAAGCCCAGGACAGATATAGCCTTTTAATAAACCTTGCTTCTCGGGGCAATAGCCAAAATTCCAATCCTCTTGCTCTGCGTGTCCAATTCGAAAATAATCCTGTAATCTCCGATGCGGAGCCTGAAAAATCCCTTGAGCTTTCCCTCCAGCCGCCCGACATCTTTATGAAGGAGAGGGTTCTCAGTCTCTCCAAGTTTCTCAAGCCTGTCCAAGATTCGGAGAGAGCCAGTTTTCCTCAGCCTCTCGAGATATTTCAGGGATGACTTGGAAAGCTCAACGCTCCAATTTTTTACGGGCTTCATTTAAAGAGACGGTTTTCCGTTCTCGAAATTCCCGAGAGGAGGTGATGACCTGCTCATACAATCCGGGAATGGCTAAGAGTTCGAGCGTCTCTTTGTGGCGCTCGATGTATTCATCGATTAAATCCACAATGATGTCATTCATCTTTCTGTTTTCCAGGCTCGAGATGGCTTTTAACAAGTTTTTCTTATCTTCTGGGATACGAATAGTGGCAGTATCCATTTTCTTAACCTCCAATTGTAGATTAATCGATTAGTCGCTTTTTGTCAAGCGCTCGCCTTATCTCACTTAGAGATGACGTGTGCCGAAAATTCTTCGTCTCACACGGTTCGCCTCGCAGGAAAGGAGATAGAGTGCTATTCAACAGGAGTGATGAAAAGAGTGAAGTGAGCCTTCTCTGGACGCAGGCTAAAGCCTGCTACTACTGGGACAAGATGTCTTTTTTCTTCTGCTCGAATTCTTCTTTGCCGATTTCGCCCTTGGCGTAGCGGAGTTTTAAGATCTCAAGGGCTTCATCTTTGCGCCGTGTCTCCGTCGGCCGCCCCTGGTTAACAATCCACTTGATCAGGAAAACGAGACCCACAATCAGGGCAACCCAGAATAGACCCCAAAAACTCATGAACATCCATGGCCAGTGATCCCACCACATGTCTATGGAACAGCTTTCTTGAAAAAGCCATGTCAAGAAACAGTCAGGTCGTCTTTGTAACCGGAGAGGCCGGGAGCGGCAAGACCGCCCTCATTCAAGAATTCTGCCGGAGAGCCCAAGAATTGTATCCAGACCTGGTTGTTGCCAGCGGAAAATGTAATGCCCATACCGGAATCGGAGATCCTTATTCGCCGTTCATCGAACTGCTGAGCCAACTAACAGGAGATGTCGAAGCAAAGTGGGCGGCCGGCGTGATAACAAGGGAGCATGCTCACGGTCTCTGGAATCTCATTCCCCTAACGAGTAAGGCGATCGTGGATCAGGGTGCAGACCTCGTCAATATCTTTGTTCAAGGCGCAGGTTTATTATCGCGCGCCGAAGCGATTTCGACTGTTTCGACTGACTGGTTGCTCCGATTGAAAAAACTCGTCGAGCGAAAGTCCCTCCTTCCCCCTGACTCGACGCTTCAGCAGAGCAACCTTTTTGAGCAATATACAAGGGTGTTATTGGCTCTGGCCCAAGAAAAGCCGCTCCTGCTGGTGCTTGATGACCTCCAGTGGGTCGATGCCGGTTCGGCCAGCCTGCTCTTCCATCTCGGCCGCCGGATTGCCGGCAGCCGGATCATGATCGCCGGAGTATATCGCCCGGATGATATCGCTTTAGGAAGGGGCGATGGCCGGCATCCCCTCGAGACCGTGGTTCACGAATTCAAGCGCGATTTCGCCGATATCGAAGTGGAAGTCGGAGAAGTGGAGGGTCTGAAGTTTATCGATTCCTTAATCGATACCGAGCCAAACCGCTTGGGCAAAGCCTTTCGCGAGACGCTTTTTAAGCAGACCAAAGGCCATCCCCTCTTTACCGTTGAATTGCTCCGGGAGATGCAGGACCGAGATTTGCTGGTCAAGGATAATGCCGGCCGCTGGGTCGAAGGCCCGGGCCTCAATTGGGACGCACTCCCGGCCCGGGTGGACGCCGTCATCGAAGAACGAATCAGCCGCTTGAGCGAAAACCTGCGGGAGATCCTGACCTTTGCCAGTGTCGAAGGAGAAGAGTTCACGGCGGAAGTTTTGGCCCAGCTTCAAGAAGTAGAAACGCGGAAACTGATCAGGCTCCTCAGCGGAGAGTTGGACAAACGCCATCATTTGGTCTCGGCCAAAGGCATCCGGCAGATGGAGAGATTGCATCTCTCTCTTTATCTTTTCCGGCATATCCTGTTCCAGAGATATCTCTATAACCGATTGGACGAGGTCGAAAGGACACATCTCCACGCGGAAGTGGGCCAAATTCTTGAGAATCTCTATGGAGATCGAAAGGAGGAAGTTTCTATTCAGTTGGCCAGACACTTCCAGGAAGCGGGAATTGCGGATAAGGCCATTGACTATCTGCAAAAGGCCGGGAATAAGGCCGTGCGTTTGTCTGCCGGCGCGGAGGCGATCACCCACTACAAAAAAGCTCTGGAGCTTCTTCAGACGCTCCCGGAAACACCCCAGCGTGCAGAGCAGGAGCTTGGTTTACAGCTCGCATTGGCCGTTCCAATCCAAGCCACGAAGGGCTTTGGCGCGCCGGAATTGGGCCGGGCAGTTGTCCGTGCCAGAGAGCTTTGCCAGAAGATAGGAGAAACTCCTCAGCTATTCACAGCTCTCTGTCAGCTGGCCACTTATTATGCGACCACGGCCCAATACAGAACAGCATTAAAACTCCTAGAACAAATTGCTCAAATCGCCGAACAGTCAAAAGACCCGATGCTGGAGGCTATTTCCTATTATGTCCACGTTTGGCCCTTGCTGAATGTTGGAGAGCTTGTCCAGACTGCGGAATGTGCCAAACATATGAAGGCTATCTATAACCCAGAAAAGCACGGCTTCCTGGCTTATCTCTTCGGCTATGATTTGGGCGTGCTCAATCTGGCGTTTGGGTCCTGGGCTCTCTGGATTCTGGGTTATCCTGATCAAGCCCTGAAACAGACTTCAGAGGCGATGGGCATCGCCCGAAAATTAGGTCATCCCCACACTTTGGCCTTCATCCTACTTAGCGCTTGTGAATTGAATTGGTTCCTGAGAGATTTCGAGAAAATCAACGTTTATACAGAAGAACTTGTCCCTCTCTCTGAGAAGAACGGATTATTATATATGGGAGCCCATGGCTATTTTTATCGCGGCGAGAGGCAGGCTCTGGAGGGGAAAGTTAAAGAAGGGATAAAGGAGATGCGCCGAAGCCTGGCGATCATGGAAGGGACAGGCACGCTCACCTGTTTTACGCGCCTTATGGCAAGGGTCGTTGATGCCTGTCGGAAGGCAGGCGAGATAGAAGAAGGGCTCGTTGCCGTAAACGAGGCTCTTGAGGTCGTCCAAAAATATGATGAGAGATACGTGGAACCCGAGCTCTATCGACTTAAGGGTGAATTGCTGGGGATGCGGGGTGAACCCGAGAATGAAATTGAGAAGTATTTCCAGCAAGCGCTTGAGGTTTCTCGTCGACAGCTGGCCAAGTCATGGGAGCTGCGCGCGGCCATGAGCCTGGCCCGGCTCATGCAGAAGCAAGGCAAACAGAAGGAAGCTTACGAATTGTTAAATGGGGTATTTGGCTGGTTTACTGAGGGCTTTGACTTTCCTGACCTGAAAGATGCCAAGGCTTTGCTCGAAGAGCTAAGATAATACGCATAGGTGCCTTTCTTCTGGAAATTCTCTTCTCCCCTGCTTCCGCCTTTTCTCAAAAAAAGGCTTGACAAGACATTCCAATACTCTTATTATTACTTTGCAATGCAAAGTGCTTTGCAATAGAGATTATTTTTGAAGGAGGCGAGAATGAACGAACTTGAGGCTAAAGAGGAAATCCGGCTCATCCAGGAAATGATCCAAAAAACTCGAAAATCCACGGCTGAATCGGGAACACTTTTCTTCTTCTGGGGAATCTTGATCATTTTGGCCATCATCGGCAACTATGCCCTTGTCTTTGTCCAAAAATACGACTGGATCTGGATCAACTGGACTGTTTTTGTGCTCGCAGGGATGTTTTATTCGGCTTTCTACAGCATAAGGCAGGAGAAAAGACAGGAGGCGGCGACTTATGTCCAGATAGCGGCGCGTTATCTCGCTATAGCTTGTGGGATGGGCTTTTTGATACTGGGATTAGTCTTCCCTCTTCTTAAGCTTTATTCCTTCGGAGTCATCCCTCTTCTTGTGGCTGTCATAGCAGGGATCGAGCTTTTTGCTATAGGCGGAATTTATGAATGGAACCTTTTAAAATGGTGCGCCGCGCTGTGGTGGCTGGGTTCCTTAGGTATGCTTTTAGTGCACGTTTATTACCGGACACTCGTTTTTATCCCCTTGATCATCTTTGCTTACCTTCTTCCAGTCCGGGTCCTCCGTTCAAAATATAAAAAAGCGTGAACCGAAATGCCTCCTGATAAATTCGCTCCACTTGACCCCGTCATTCATTCTCAGATCAGGCTGGCGGTGCTCTCCATCCTGCTTTCGGCTGAAAAAGCAGAGTTCAATTACCTAAAAAAGACGATCGGGACAACGG
>CAZKEW010000152.1:0-311 GCA_964551885.1 uncultured Eubacteriales bacterium | reverse complement strand
GATCACCCATCTCTCGAAGCTCGAGGAGGCCGGCTATATCGCTGTCAAAAAATCATTCAAGGGGAAAAAGCCTCTCACAACCTGCTCTCTCACCAAAAAAGGAAGGGACGCTTTCTCCAGATACTTGAAGGTCCTCGAGGAATATATCCATACCGAAAAAACCTGATCCAGAGTTGCCGACAAAAGGAGAAATTATGATATCACTGCGAGGAGCCTCGCTCTGCCGAGACGACGAAGCAATCTCAGGAGATTGCCCCGGCCAAGAGGCCTCGCAACGACTTCGTCGGATCGCCACGCTTCGCTCGAAATGG
>CAZKEW010000151.1:0-5471 GCA_964551885.1 uncultured Eubacteriales bacterium | reverse complement strand
TTTTATTCTTCCTCATCCAGGTTGAGGCCAAGAAGATGAAGATCAACGTGTGGAATACTATTTTACAGCTCAGCAAAGAGCGAGGTGTTGAACCTTCGATCATCATCTCTGCCATCGAAGAATCTCTCCGTGTGGCCTCGTCCAAGTATTTTAGCCGTAACGAAAAGATTAAAATTGCCTTTCGTCCGGAAAAGGGTGAGCTCAGGGTTTACGCCGTGAAAAAGGTCGTCGAGAAACCGCAGGACTTGGCCGCTGAAATCTCCCTGGAAGATGCAAAAAAGGTCAAACCCACTATTGCCGTCGGCGAGAGCGTCGAGATCAACCTGCGGGCAGACACCTTGGGCCGCATCTCTGCTCAAGCAGCCAAACAGGTTATCTTTCAGAAAGTGCGGGACGCCGAGCAGGAGAAGGTTTATGTCCAATTTGCTCCCCGCGTCGGCGAGATCATCACCGGCACCGTCCGGCGGATTGAGAACGGCAACATCATTCTTGAAGTGAACCAAACCGAAGCCTTTTTTCCCGCGCGTGAAAAACTCCCCAATGAAGACTTCATCAGAGGTGACACGGTTAAAGCCTTGATCACTCAAGTCCAGAAAACCACCAAGGGCCCCCAAGTTTTTGTCTCCCGATCCCACCCCAAATTTCTGGCCAAATTGCTGGAGCTTGAAATTCCCGAGATTGCCAACGGGAATATCGAAATCAGAGACCTCGTCCGCCAGCCCGGAGAGAGAGCCAAAGTGGCTGTCCTTTCCAAAGAGAAAGATATCGACCCTGTGGGGGCCTGTATCGGCGTCAAAGGGAATCGGATTCTTTCCATCAGCAAAGAATTGCAGGGCGAGAAGATCGATATCATCGAGTGGTCCCCTCATTTTTTGACCTACGCGAAAGCTGTCCTCAGCCCCGCCCGGATAGAAAAAGTCCTTTTCCTCAACAAGCAAGATAAAATCATGCAGGCGATAGTCCCAAGAGACCAGCTTTCCCTGGCTATCGGGAAGAAAGGCATCAATGTCAAGTTAGCCTCGCGTCTTGTCGGCTGGAAAATTGAAATCAAGCCAGAGTGAAAATGAAAAAAGAGACGCCCAAACCCAGGACCAAGAAAAAAGCCAAACCGGCAGAAGAGGCTCCGAAGGCTCGGCCGAAGTTTTATCTCTATGAAGGGATGACTCTCCGGGAGGCGGCCGAAAAAATGACCGTCAAGCCAAAAGATCTCATGGATAAGCTGGCCTCGAAGGCCATATTCTTCGACCTCAATGACCTCGTGGACGAGGCGGCCACGGCCCAGATAGCCCAGGTCGTTGATGTGGACATCGAGTTCTTGAGCTATGAAAAAGAGATACGCCGGCGAGCCGAGGCCGCAAGCAAGGATTTGCTGGCGAGGCCTCCCGTTGTCACGATCATGGGTCATGTTGACCACGGGAAAACAACGCTTTTAGATGCGATCCGTTCATCGCATCTCGTCGATAAAGAGTCAGGCGGAATCACCCAGCACATCGGCGCCTATCGCGTTTTCTTCAACAACAGGGCCATCACCTTCATCGATACACCGGGTCACGAGGCTTTTACCCAACTTCGGGCAAGAGGAGCCAAAATCACCAATATCGTCGTGCTCGTGGTCGCGGCAGATGACGGCGTCATGCCGCAGACCAAGGAAGCTATCAGCCATGCCAAGGCAGCAGGCGTGCCGATCATCGTGGCCATCAACAAGGTCGATAAGCCCGAAGCCAACCGCGACCGCGTCAAACAGCAGCTTTCCAAAGAGAGTCTTCTTGTCGAGGATTGGGGTGGAGATACCATCAGCGTTGAGGTTTCGGCAAAAGAAAAGACCAATCTGAGCGAGCTCCTGGAGATGATTCTTCTCCTGGCCGATGTCATCGAAGTCAAAGGCAATCCCAAAGTGGAGGCGCAGGGAGTGGTGCTTGAAGCTCAATTGGACACTAAAAAAGGCCCTGCCGGAACGGTCATCATCCAGCACGGGGTCCTTTCCCCAGGAATGGCCTTCATCTCCGGGACGACCTTCGGAAAAGTGAGGGCTCTCTTTGACGAACACGGAAAAACGATGAAAAAAGCCGAGCCTTCCATGCCCGTGGAAGTGCTCGGATTTTCCGATGTCCCCGTCGCCGGGGATTTCTTCCAGGTTGTCCCCGACATCGAAACGGCCAAGAGAATCGTGACCTACCGCCTCTCCAAGGTCAAAAAAGAGGAGCCCCCGAGACCCGAGCACATCACCCTGGATGAGCTGTTTAAGAAGATCGAGCAAGGAAAGGTCAAGGAACTTCCCCTCATCATCAAAGCCGATGTCCAGGGCTCGGTGGAGGTCCTCCGCGATATCCTCCCGCCCCTCAGCTCTGAGAAGATCAAGATAAAAATCATTCATGCCGCAACAGGGAACATCACCGAGTCGGACGTTCTTTTGGCCTCGGCTTCGAACGCCATCGTCATCGGTTACAACATCAAGCCAAGCCAGAAAATCCTCGACCTGGCCAAGCAAGAAAAAGTGGAAATCCGCAGCTACAACATCATCTATCAGTTGACCGAAGACCTCCGGAATGCTTTGGTCGGAATGCTCGAGCCAGTCGAAAAAGAGGTTTACTTGGGCAAGGCCGAGATCAGGAGAATCTTCCAGATTCCCAAGATCGGGGCTGTGGCCGGCTGCTATGTCGTTGATGGGCGAATCGCCCGCAACGCCGAAGTCAGGGTCATACGGGGCCGAGAGGTCGTCCACGAAGGCCGCATCTCCTCACTCCGACGCGTTAAAGAAAACGTCAATGAAGTACGGAAGGACATGGAATGCGGCATCGCTCTGGAAAGATTCAAGGATATTCAGGAAGGCGATGTCATCGTCGCCTTTGTCAAAGAAAAAACAAAACCGGCATAGCCGACGGTTGCCTCTATGGTCATAGGTCTTCTCTCCATCGAGATTTTCCTGCCCTTCTCCCATTCTCTCAAGGAAAAAAGAAAAGTCTTGAATGCCCTCAAGGATAGAGTCAAGAAAAAATACAATTGCGCCATTGCCGAGATCGATTTTCAAGATAAATGGCAGAGAGCGAAAGTCGGAATTATCACCTTGAATAGCCAGAAGGGATTTGTTGACCAGGTTCTCCAAAAAATCCTCGCCGAAGCCGAACAAGGCCTGGAACGGGAAATCCTCCGGTCAGAAATATTCTATTTTTAAATAAACAATGGACTTTAGCCGAAGACAAAAAAGAGTCAGCAGCCTGATCAAGGCAGCTCTCAGCCGAATCTTTGTCGAGGAGATTCAGGACTCTGCCTCGGGAATCATCACCATTACCAGCGTGGAAATGAGCGCGGACCTAAAAACGGCTCATGTTTACTTAAGCGTTTTCGGCGAGGTTAATAAAGAGGAGCTGCCGGCCCTTCTTGAAAAAAGAAAAGGCTACCTCCGCAAAGCTATTGCCCATGAGGTGAAATTAAAGTATAATCCTGACCTTATTTTTTCCCTTGACCCGACTCCAGAGTATGAAAGCCGGATTGACAGGTTGATCGAACGCTTGAGAAAAGATGAAAAATGACCCCGTCCGCCTCATCCAGGAAAAAATTCTTTCGAGCCGACGCATCGTAATCACCAGCCATCTCCGGCCGGACGGCGATTCCGTCTGCACAAGCCTTGCCTTGGCGGGAATGGGAGAACTCCTGGGCAAGGATATGAGCATCATCAACATTGACCCTACCCCTTTTCCGTTCAACCATATGCCAGAAGCGAAAAGAATCAAGATCGGACAAATCCCTCCGGGCAAGTTTGACCTCGTCATTTTCCTGGAGTGCGCCAATGTCTCCCGCTCCGGACAAGAAAGCCTGGAGGCATATTTCAAGATCAACATCGACCACCACTTCTCCAATGACTCCTATGCGGATATCAACTGGGTTGATGCCGGCGCTTCGGCTGTCGGGGAGATGGCCTTCATCTTAGGAGAAAAAATGCGTCTGCGCTTCACTCCCAAGATCGCCGACCACCTCTACTGCGCCATCGTCTCGGATACAGGATCTTTTCAATTCTCCAACACCACGGCAAAATCTTTTGAAGTCTGCCATAAGCTGGTCAAGTCCGGGGCGAACCCGGTCAAAATCACCGAATTTCTTTTCAACACCAATCCGCCGGAAAAGATCAAGCTCCTCGGTCAAGTCCTCTCTACTCTTGTGATGAATAAGAAGGGCAATATCGCCACCATCACGATGTTTAAAACGTTCCTCGAGGCCCTTCATCTCAGAGAGATAGACACTGAAGACATCACCACCCTGGCCCGCTCGATCAGGGGCGTGGAGATGGTCCTCTTTTTCAAAGAGATGGCCAAGGATACATTCCGCGTCAGTATCCGCTCCAAGGGAAACGCCAACGCAGCCGCGATCGCCGAATATTTTGGCGGTGGAGGGCATGTCCATGCCGCCGGTTTCACGGCTGTCGGTCCGTACGAGCTCTTGGTCAAGGAAATCCCCGGCCGAATCGAGAGACTTTTAAACCAGAAGAACATCCAATCGCCACGACGGAGAAATTCATCCGCCGAGACCGATTGATGGATGGCCTGATCCTCGTCGATAAGCCTCAAGGCGCGACCTCGCACGATATTGTGGCCAGGACAAGAAAAATACTCGGTTTGCAGAGGGTCGGGCATTTTGGAACCCTGGACCCTCTGGCCACCGGACTTCTCCTCCTGGCCGTGGGCAAAGCCACCAAGCTTTTTCCCTTTTATTCAAAGGAAGACAAGGTTTACAGCGGACAGATTAGGCTCGGGTTTGCCACTGACACTTATGACGCGCTCGGAAACCCTATCTCCGAAGAGAAAACGAGTTTTCCTGACCGGGAGACCCTGGCCAAAGCCATGAACGTGTTTGTGGGAGAGATGGAACAGGTTCCTCCGCCCTTCTCGGCCAAAAAGCTTGAAGGAAAGCCGCTCTACAAATGGGCCCGGGCGAAGAAGACAATTCTTCTTAAGCCCAGTCCTGTCGTTGTCCATTCCTTTGACCTAAAAGACTACTCCCCGCCCTTTCTTGATTTCGAGTCGAGATGCAGCTCGGGAACATATATTCGGTCTTTAGCCCATGATCTTGGGCAAAGCCTCGGCTGCGGCGCCCATCTGGCAAAGCTCCGGCGGCTTGCCGTGGGAAAGCATAACATCCGAGCCGCCCATTCCCTCGAGCAGGTCGAGCGTCTTGCTCAAGAAGGGAAAATGGCAGAATTTCTTCTCCCTCTTGAAGCGTTGCTTCAGGAATTCCCTAAGATAATCCTCAAGGAATCCGGCGTCAGGGAGCTTCAACGAGGGAAAGCGATGCCGGCCGAAAATATCCTCAAAATGCTCGAGCCAGAGCCTGCCCTCCATCCTGCCAATCGGGAGGGGGAAGAGATCTACCGTTTGTTCAGCCTGGAGGGAAAATTCCTGGCCCTGGCCAAGAAGATCGGGAGCCAAAAAGGGCTCATCCCTTTCCTGCTTCTATCCTGAGAAGCGGCGTTTTCTTCA
>CAZKEW010000150.1:0-5490 GCA_964551885.1 uncultured Eubacteriales bacterium | reverse complement strand
GGCATCGTCAGTCAGTTTATCTGCGGGGTATGCGTCAAGGCCTGTGGGGGACTCGCTCGGACTGAATAAAAGCTTTGGCCTTTCTATGGGTGGGGGCTGCGGTATTATCTTCAGAATTTTGTCGTCCGTTTTGACCTGGGCTTCAGCAAAGAAGACAGGGGAATCTATTTCAATTTCGGCCATGTCTTTTGAGAGAGAAGGAGAAATTTTTATGAAAAAAGAAAACAGCGTCCTCTGCGGATGGATTTTTGCTTATGGATTGGCCTACGCTTTTTTCCACATCGCGCCGGCCTTCCTGTCCAGCTTTAGGACAGGACCGATAACCCGGGGCGAAGCTCTCGACTTCCTGACTCCGTTTGTTGTCATTCCGATAGCGATCGCACTTTATTCTCGAGTGAAAAGAGTGCCGGGCATGGAAGAACTTGCTCCGGCCAAATTTCAAAAGCTCTCGAGCATTATTTTGATTCTCGGGTTTATTTTCTATGTGGACGGGCATGGAGTCCATATTTCGGCCAATTCCATCTCCCGGCTGATTGAAGGGCAAGAAGGATCGAGCTTGTACAACGCTGTTTATCTCTTTGATGAAATCATCAGTCATTACATGTGGGATGGCGGCGTTTTGCTTATTTCTCTCGGGTTGATTTATTTGGCCAGGAATAGGGATTTTGGGCTGCTTTCCAAAACTCAGGTTTCTCTTATCGGGGCAGCCTCTGTTTTTTATGGGTTCTCGTTTGCCGCAAACGGGGTGGAGGGGCAGACAGTCGTCTTCACATTCCCCGCAGCCGCTGCTATGTTCTTTCTGACTTTGCTTTTTCACGCTAAAGAAAAAAAACGGAAAAACGAGAATCCCGTTGTGCTCTTTTTTTTATGCGGTTATTTTGTGGCCGCGCTTCTCTTTGCTTACTGGGGGATCACTCACCTGGGTTTTCCCGAGTTCAGCGAGCTCGGCTGGATCTGACAGGCGAGACGACTTATCCTTCCTTTTTCTTTACGGGAACCCATATTTCGGTCTTGAGGTCTTCCGGCTTTAGCTCTGAAGGGTTCATGTCGAGATAGCGCTCGAGAATCGGGCCGGCCGGGACGTAGCCGTTGGCATCCATCCATTCGAAAATCTTCATGACGGTCTCCCCGGTTGTCTCGTATGAGCCTTTATGAAGAGTGGCGGCCACTTGAGTGAAATTCCATTCTTTCTTCTGGAGCGGAGGTTGAACCAATGCCTGTGAAGTCACCGGAAACCCCATTTCCCACTCCAGATCCTCGGGCTTCACTTGAGCCGGATTGTTGTAGTAGATGCCCATCAAGGCGCCGGCAGGGATGACATTCTGGAGCCCCATCTCCTGCATCAGCCTCCCTATGACCTCCTGGACCTGGGTGAATGGCCCTTTATGGCGAAGGCAAAAATAAGCGAATGGCTCGACTTGTTGAATGGTAACAGCCTGGCTTTCCGAAACAGTTTTGGGATAAGCCCGGGCCGAAGGCAAAAAAGATAAAAGAAGGAAAGAGATAAGAATCAATACCGTTTTTCTCATGGTCTTGACCTCCCCGCTTTATTTTAAAGCTTTCTCCTCTTAGGATTTTATCATGGCCAAAATAAAAATCAACCTTAAGGCTTATTTTTTTCCCCTTATGAAGTTCCAGGTTTCTATGTTTTTGATTTCGGAATATTGCGTTTGATCAATGTGGAGGGGAGTGATCGAGATATAGCCGTGACTGAGCGCCCAGGTGTCGCTTTTGGGGTCGCCGTCCTCAAGGACCTTATAAACAGACCAGAACCCGGGTTTGCCTTCCGGACTAATTCTCTTTTCGTAGCGGTCGTCAGGGGGACGCAGGTCCTGTTTGGTGACTAATACTCCTTTTATTTGACCTTTAGGCAGAGCAGGGATATTTATGTTGAAGTAAGTCCCTGGAGACAGCCGTTTTGTTTTAAATTCCTTGAGGAAGGCGGCGATAAAATCCGAAGCTCCATCATAATCCATAGTTTCGCTTCTGTCCATGTTCACAGACAGAGCAGGTATGCCTCTATAAGCAGCTTCGCGCGCGCAAGCGACAGTGCCGGAAGAGAAAGTTATGACTCCCACGTTGGCGCCCTTATTGATGCCGGCTACGACAACATCAGGTTTCTCGGTGAGGAGAGAAGTTAAGGCTAGCCGGACACAGGTGGCAGGAAGGGCTTCGATAGAGAACCATTTTACGCCGTCACGTTCCCAGGCCTCCACTGCGATAGGGCCGGGAAAAGTCGTGCCGTGCCCGACTCCACTCTGGTCCCTTGCAGGAGCGGCCACAGTGACTTCTCCCAAAGAGGTGAGCTTAGTGACAAGAGATAGGGTTCCCGGATGGTTTATCCCGTCGTCATTAGAAATTAGAATCCGAAACGGCTGCTGGCCGAGGACAGCTGTGCTTGAAAGAAAATACAGGCAAAAAGCGAATCTTATAATGGAGATGAGCAGAGATTGTCGTTTTTTTTCCATCGATCTCTCCCTCAAAGCGTTCACCCGAGCATAAAGTGAACTACTTTTTATTTTTCACGTATTTATCAAACCACTCGAACATCTCGGCGAGGACATGATACACGCTTTCTCTCGCGCTGTAACCATGGCTTTCATACGGGAGCATGACCAGCCGGGCTGTGCCCTTGTAGCCCCTCAACGCCTGGAAGAGCCTTTCTGATTGTATCGGAAAAGTGCCTGAGTTGTTGTCGGCCTCTCCATGAATGAGGAGAATCGGCTCGTTGATTTTATGGGCATGCATAAAAGGCGAAAGTTTAATGTAGACTTCCGGAGCTTCCCAGAGGGTCCGCCGCTCGTTTTGAAAGCCAAAAGGGGTCAGGGTTCGGTTATAGGCCCCGCTCCGGGCTATGCCGGCGGCGAAAAAGTCGCAGTGCGCCAGGAGATTGGCCGTCATAAAGGCTCCGTAGCTGTGCCCCCCGACCCCGACGCGCTTGCGCTCGGCGATACCCTTGGCGTCCAAGATGTCGATAGCCGCTTTGGCGCTGGCGACGATCTGTTCGACGAAGGTGTCATTCATGGTCTTGGGGTCTCCGACCACCGGCATCTGCGCGCCGTCGAGCACGGCGTACCCTTGAGTGACAAAGAATAGCTGCGAAGTGCCCCGGAAGAAAGTGAACCTGTCGGGAGAATCTCTGACCTGCCCGGCGACTCTAACGTCGCTATATTCTAAGGGATAAGCCCATATCACCACGGGCAATCTCTGCCCTTCCTCGTAGTTGGGAGGAAGATAGAGCGTTCCCGAAAGTTCGACGCCGTCCTCCCTCTTGTATCGAATGAGCTCTTTTTTCATGCCCGTGAGCTGAGGAGCCGGGTCTTTGAAATCGGTCAGGGCCGCTTTTTTCTTAGTATTCAGATCGAAAAAGTAGTAATTAGGCGGCTCGCTTTGGGACTCCGAGCTGATGACGATTTGAGCTCGGGTGTCTCCAAAGAAATCGATAAAAGCTTCATACCGTCCCTCCGCGGATGAGAAGAGCCTCTTTTTTTCCATGGTCCTGAGGTTCATCTTATCGAGGAACGGCCTGTCGCCCTGCGGGGAGGCGCCTCTTCCAGAAAGATAGATCCAGTCTTTATCTTGAACGGCTATCACTTCCCCGGAAAGGGTCGTTGTGGAGACGAGACTGCCCGGGTTGTTGTAAGCATCTTGGCTGCTGAGGTCAAAAAGTTTTATAGGCGCAACCTCAGGCTTTTCGAGATTAACCAGATAGGTGGTCCGCCATCTCCTTTTCCAATCGTATTCTGTCACAAACGCGTGCCCTGGAGAGGCAAGCCATTCCAGGCCGGAATAGCGGTGCTGGATTTTCATGACGTCTTGCGGGGAAGAGCTGAAGGGCGCAGAAAGAGACAATATCCTGTCCCGATAAGGAACTTGTTTTTCCGGGTCTCCTTCGTCGAGAGCCTCCACCCAGAGGAGAGAAGAAGGTTTAAGTGGCTGCCATTCAAATGAGCGGGGACCGGTGGGGACGCCGTTGAGCGGGACTTCCTCAGCCGAGGGGAGGTCGGCGAGGAGATGGACGAGCTCTCCCTGCCTGTTCCAGATTTCTATTGTATGTGAAAAGTCATCATAGGGGACGCTGTAGGAATAAGGCCTTTTGATCTTGTGGACGAGGAGGCATTTTCCGTCGGGAGAGGGCTCGGCAAAAAGATAAATCCCCGGGAGGCCGATTTTCGTTTTTTCTCCACTGGCTACATCAATCTCTACGACCTGGGAGGTGGCATAGTAATCGAAAAGAGATTCATCATAAGGCGTTTTAAGGAGGTCTTGGTAGGTGGCGACTTTGGAGACTTTTCCAAAGGTTTCCTGGATATCCGGTCCGATGGGAACGCGGGGGCGCTCCGGCGATATTCCCCTGTTCTCAGGGACCGTATAAACAAGAAGATGCCGGCTGTCAGGCATCCAGCTAAACCCCGGGTTTGTGACCGTATTTATCATGACCGAGGCAATGGCTCTGGCTTCAGTCGTTTTTGTGCTGGCTACCCACAGTTCCACTCCATTATCTTTATAACGAGGAAAAGCGAGCCATAACCCGTCATGGGACCATCGAGGCAGCCCCAACTTGACTCCATCGGGAAGGGGAATTCTTCGGGTTTTGCCGTCTTTAAGGGATTTAAGTGTCAGAGCGGTGTAAAAGATCATCTGCTGGCGGCTGTTGTTCAAGGGAGTTATCCGCAGCCCTCCAATTCTAAGGAGAGGCTGAGCCAGGTGAGAAATAGAAGGCATGGTTTCGTATTCAGCCAGCAGAAGAAGGTTTCCTCTCGGGCTGATGACCGCGCGGGGAAAAGGCGGGGCTTCGAGAATATCGACAACTTCTTTGGGCGGCACTTTGTATGCCTCTTGCGCAATAGATCCGATCGCCAGGAAAAAAATAATCATCAGGAAAAACGGCGGCATAAATCTCTTCATAGGTCTTCCTCCTGTGAGCGTTTTAGAGTTTTTTTATATCCTAAAAAGAGAGTCTGTGCAAATCTTTTTGGTTTGTTTTTTCTGACCCTATTTTTCTTTTGACAGAATGAAATTTTGAAAATATAATCAGCCGAGATGGGGCAGTTGATATTTCTGGGGCTAAACTGGAATATGGAGGGAGGATGAGCCGTCAACTCCGAATAGAATCCATGCTTGCCTTATTTATCATCGCCGTTTTGATTTGCCCTTGCTGTTCCCGCAAGACGACCACTCCCGCCGACCTTGTGCTCTTGAACGGAACAATCTGCACCCTCAATGACGCGGCCCCCATGGCCAGCTCCCTGGCAATCAAGGGTAACAAAATCCTTGCTGTCTGGCGAGGCGATCGAGAGGCGAAAAAATACATTGGAGAGAGCACCCGGGTTCTCGATTTAGCCGGAAAATTTGTCACTCCCGGAATCATCGATGCTCATATTCATTTCAACAGGGCAGGGGTCCTGATCAATGCTGCCAACCTCATGAACGTTTCTGATGAGGCAAGCCTGAGGCAGGAAATCAGCAGGGTGGTGAATATCTTGGCAG
>CAZKEW010000149.1:0-5524 GCA_964551885.1 uncultured Eubacteriales bacterium | reverse complement strand
ATATGCTCGGGGGTGTGGGTAGAGAAAATCGTCAGCCTCAGCACTCCCTCGGGAGGCGCTCCGATATACCTAAGATAAGCGATGGCGATGCCACGGTTCATCAGCTCCTTTTGAACTTTCTTCATCTTTTCGGCTGATTTCAGGGACCACGCCACAATCGGCACAGGTGTTTCGTCTGTCTCCACTCCCAATTTTTTCATCCCGGCTTTCACCGTGGCGATATTCTGTCTGAGCCGTTCTCTCATTTCAGGCCGCTTCATCAGGATTTCGATGCCCTTGGCCGTCGCGGCGGCGATGGGCGTAGGAGTCGGGGTTGAACCGATGTAAGCCCCAATCGTTTTCCTGATGCGCTCGATCAACCTTTTCCTTCCGATGACAAACCCGCCATGGCCGCCGAAGGCCTTGCTCAGCGTTCCGGCAAAGTGCAGGCGGCTGGATTTCAGGCCAAAATATTCGTACGTCCCGCGGCCGTTAGGTCCCAGGACTCCGACGCCATGGGCATCATCCAGGCCGATGAGGCCGTTATAAGGCTCGAGAATTTCTACATAATCCGTCACCGGAGCGATTCGCCCATAAGTCGGGAAGATGCCGTCGGTCAAGAGAAACGGCCTTTGGCGCGCCTTGAGTTTCGCTTTTAATTTTTTTTTCAGGTCCGCAGGGTCGCGGTGGCGGAAGCTATGGATGGGCTTTCCCACCGAGTGGACGGAGTCGCTGATGCAAAAATGAGCCGACTCATCCACGAAAATGACATCATACCGGTCAGCCAGCCCTTGGGCCAGGACCAGGCTGTTTAGGTATCCGGAGCTGAAATAGGCGGCATCGTCTTCTCCGAAAAATTCTTTCAGCCGCTCCTCCACCTCGAGCAAAACAGGATTATTCCCGAACCCGGTCCGAGAAGTGGCGCTGTGCGTTCCGTATTTTTGAAAAGCTGCGATCCCGGCCCGGATCACCTCAGGATGGCCGTGCAGGCCGAAATAGCCCGTTCCTGCGAAATAAAGGCAGCGCTTTCCCCCGATCGTCGTCTCTGCCCCGGGAGCGCTCTCCATTCCGTTCATGTTGCTCTCACCAATGCAGACGCAGCAAATCATATGACCTGGTAGCCGCAACCTTCAGGTTGCGCATTCACTGCCAATACACGCAGGCTAAAGCCTGCGACTACGAGCCTGCGGCTGCCAAGATGTAAAAACTATTATTTCGTTGGCATTATTTTTGGATAAGGCTCATACCTTTCGGAGCTTTTTCAGGAAGGCCGGGTCGATGTCCACTCCCAACCCCGGCTCTTCCGGAAGGGTGATAGCGCCTCCCTTCACGATCATGCCGCCCACAACAGGATCCACAGTGTGAGATGCATTGCCGTCGAGGTCGGCAAAGATGATATTCGTTTGAGCGGCCATAAGGTGTGCCGCCGCTGTCAAAGCCAAGCGCGTCTCGAGCATGCAGCCGACCATGGCGCGGATATTGGCACTTTCACCGATGTGGGCGATTTTGAGCGCATTCAAAATCCCGCCAGATTTCATCAGCTTGATGTTGAAGTAATCACAGGCCTCTTCTTTGATGAGCCTGATGGCATCGTGAGGCGAGAAGAGAGCCTCATCGGCCATGACAGGGATGGGGCTCTGCTGGCGGACGGTCCTCAACCCGGCAATATCCCAGGCGGCGACAGGCTGTTCCACGTATTGAATCTTGAATTTTTCCATTCTTTTCAGGGCAGAGATGGCCTGCGGTACGGTCCATCCTTGATTGGCGTCAATGCTGATCGCACGATCATAGCCGATGGCATCCCTGATTGCTTCAAGCCTGGCCATATCCGTGTCAGGGTCCTGTCCCACTTTTATCTTGATCTTTCTGTATCCCGCGGCGACGAACCGCTTTGCTTTCGCCGCCATTTTTTTGGGCGTGTCGAGGTCGGCGGTGATATCGGTTTCGAGGGTTGATTTTTCGCCGCCGAGAAGCCTGAAAAGCGGCAGCGATGAAGCCTTTCCCAGAATGTCATAAAGCGCCATGTCAAAGGCTGCGACCATGCTCGGGTTGGAGCTGAGAAAGCTCCCCGCCTCTTTGATGAAGGCTCCGATGGCGAGTGGGTCTTTTCCGATGAGCAAATCCCTCAGGCTCTTGGCCGCAGAAATATTGGTTTCCTGAGTTTCACCGGTAATGGGAGGAAAAGGACAGGATTCGCCGAGGCCGGTGAGGCCTGAGTCTGTGAGAATCCTCACGAGAACGTTGTTCGCTCCGGACATGGTCCCTATGGAGATTTTAAAGGGCTCGCGCAGAGGAATGTCAAAATAGAAAATGTCGACCTTTTGAATTTTCATTTTCTCAAGTCCTTGGCCCGAAGATTTTTGTTCCGATGCGAACCATATTCGCTCCTTCCTGGATGGCCACCCGGTAGGAATGGGACATGCCCATCGAAAGCCAGCTCATTGCCACTCCCGGAAGATCGAGCGCCTTGATTTCATCGAAGGTCTTCTTGGTCTCCTGGAAGAATGGGCGGGCGTTTTCAGGGTCGCCGAATTCCGGCCCCATGGTCATCAACCCTTCCACTCTGATGTTTTGGATCTGACTCAGCTCCTGGATAAGACTTATCGCATCATCGGGCATGACGCCAAATTTTTGTGGCTCTCGACCGCTGTTGATCTCGATCAGGACGGGCATGGCTTTTCCCTGTTCGCGGCACCGCTTGTCGATTTCTTTGGCGAGCTCGAGCGAGTCCACGGTCTCGATCAGGTCAAAGATTTCTGCGGCCTTCTTGACCTTGTTTTTCTGGAGATGGCCGATAAAATGCCATTTCACCTGACGACCAATGACGGCGAACGCCGCCTGGGCTTCCTGGACATAGTTTTCGCCGATGATTTTTACACCTGCCTTGACCGCTTCCAGGATTTCCTCTGGAGTGCGCGCTTTGGCCGCGGCCACAAGCTCAACATGTGCGGGAAGTTCTTCGAGCAATGCCCGGACATTCTCTTGAATCACGGCTTAAAATTACTCGAAAAACAACTAAAATTCAAGACGTATGATCATGAATTATCATAAGCAAAAAGTCTGTGCTATAATGTTTTGCCGCAAATTCGCGAAAAGATGAGTCCAGATGAGGAAGCAGGATGAAGAAGGCAATCTCCTGGGAAGACGTTGAAGTCCTCATCATCGGCTCCGGCCTCATGGGCGCCAGCCTTGCTCAGACCTTTGCCCAGAACGGAGTGAATGTCGGGTTGATTGGCCGCAGAGAGGAGAGCCTCGATCGGGCCAAAGTTTTCATCAACCATGAAGTTCATGAAGCTACGGAGAAGGGCATTTGCTCAGGACCGCAGGCAGAGGAAATGAAACAAAGAATCTTGACGGGCCTCGACCTCAAAGAGGCCTGCGAAGGAAAGAATCTCCGATTGGCCATTGAGTCTGCCACGGAAGACATCGCCGTAAAGAAAGAGATTTTCCAAAAGCTGGATGAGTTCCGTTCGCCCGTCGTCGTCCTGGCCAGCAACACGTCCTGCCTGGACGCCGAGATCCTGGCCGCCCAAACACTGAGGCCGGAAAGATTTGTCTGGATGCACTTCTTTTTCCCCGCCCACAAAAATCGCGCGGCCGAATATGCGGCCATAACCCATTCCTCGCAAGAGAGCCTTGGGGTGGCGGCTCATTACTTGAAAACAGCGCGCAAAGACGCGGTCGAGCTTCTCCGGTACAGGAAGGGCGGAGCTGCCAACGTGATTTTTGTTGCCCTGTTGCTTGAGGCTGCGCGTATGCTCGATGAGGGTTTTAGCGCGCGAAGCATCGATGAAGCGGGAAAAACGGCTTTTGGCATGCCTGCAGGTTTCCTCCAATTGATGGAGACCGTCGGGCTGGGGCTGGCCGCCTCTTGCGTCCGCTCTTTCTCCGATTCATCTCAGGCGGACCACCCTTTTCACAGCATCTACGACAATTTTTTTACCCCACCGGAGATATTCAAACAGAACTTCATCGAAGGCAGATTCCCAAGAGGACATTTTATCACCCGGCCGCTTGATTCTCCGGATGAAGCGTCAATGCCCCAGGACCTTATGGTCCTCGAACATCTCAAACGGAGATTTCTGGCTGTGGAATTTATGACGGCAACAGAAGTCGTGGAAGCGGGCGTCATCAAACTCGAAGATGTCGATCGTCTCTGCCAAAAGGCTTTCGCCTGGCCGGAGGGCCCTTTTGGCTTGATGAACAAAGTCGGCATCCGAGAGGCTTTGATGATGGTGACCGAAAAAATGGAGCTTTCCCATCGCCAGGAGATCAACTTTCCCATTCCTCGGCTCCTCATTGAACAGGCCCAGAAGAATGAGCCCTGGCTGCTGAGTCAATCATCTTCTTAGGGATATAGCCAAGCCATGAACATACGAGAGAAGCTCGAAGAAATCGAGAAAGCAACTCTTTCTCCCAAAGCCACCCTAAGCGCTTCCTCTCAAGGGAGAGTTCGGGCTGAGAATCCTCATCCTCTGAGAACAGCCTTCCAGAGAGACCGGGACAGGATTATCCATTCCAAGTCTTTCCGCAGGTTAAAGCATAAGACGCAGGTTTTCCTAGCGCCTTTTGGGGACCACTACCGGACCCGTTTGACTCATACCCTGGAGGTTTCCCAAATTGCCCGAACCATTGCCAAGGCCTTGCGGCTCAACGAGGACTTGACCGAGGCCATCGCTCTCGGGCACGACCTTGGGCATACGCCGTTTGGACACGCCGGCGAGGAGACCCTGGACAAGCTCCTTCCAGATGGCTTCACGCATTATGAACAGAGCCTGCGTGTCGTGGAAAAACTGGAATATGAAGGCAAGGGGTTAAACCTCACTTATGAAGTCAGGGAGGGCGTCCAGAAGCATTCCAAGGGCAGAGGGGAGATTTTAGAAAACAACTTAGAAGACATGCCCAAGACCCTGGAAGGGCAAGTGGTGAGAGTCTCAGATGTCATCGCCTATGTCAATCATGACATCGATGATGCCCTCCGCGCCGGAGTCATCAAAGAGGACGATATCCCTCAACACTTGGTGAAAGCATTGGGGAAATGGCCTGCCGCCCGCGTCGACCGTATGGTCGAGGACGTCGTCGAAGCCAGCCTGCACACAGAGTTGGAGAGAATTGCCATGAGCGAGAAGGGTTTGGCTGCCGTTGTGGAATTAAGAGAATTCCTCTACAAAAGAGTTTATTGCAGCCCTCAGGCAACGGATGAAATCGACAAAGCCAAAAAAATTCTCTCCGACCTTTATGACTATGTGTTGCGCAACCCCGGCCCCTACGTCAAACCTTTTCCCCGGGGGGATTCACTGGAAAGGAGAGCTGCAGATTTTATTGCCGGGATGACGGACCTTTATGCGCTGGCTCTCTACGAAAAACTCTTTTTCCCTCGCACCTGGTCGTCCTGATTGAAAAATTTGGGGACATGAACAAGAATTCTCTGGAATTCGGTTCGTGTCCCCAAATTTTTTCTTCTGAACTCTTCCTTTTTTTCAGCTTGGAGAGTGTTAACGGGGATTAACTGAAGGCACTAAACCGGCTACGCTCTGTTAAAGGC
>CAZKEW010000148.1:3813-5546 GCA_964551885.1 uncultured Eubacteriales bacterium | reverse complement strand
GGTCGCGGAAGTAGGGGAAAACCCAGTCCTTTTTTTGAAGGGCAAAAGCAGAGCCCACCTGGCAGGCTTCATGCCCGAGGCTGGGAGCGAATGTTCCTATTCGTCCTTGCCGCTGGAGTTTTAGAGCTTTAAGGTCGGCGGCGCGCGTCATGACCATCAGGCTATAGAACCGCCTTAGATCAGAAGCATCGAGTTTTGGCTCTAAGTCCGGCCTGGCCTGTCCTTTTTCGTCCAGGATTTGAAGCTTTTCTCCTTTGAGGGGGCCATATTTTTCGATCACTTGATGATCTCCTTTTTGAATTGGGAAAAACGGGCAGATCTATCCCTGGGGGATAAGAATTTTCTTTTTGTCGCCGCAACGATTTCTTGCCATTTTCATACCGAACGGCGTGCGCTGACGCTCCAAAGCAGAATAACATCTCGGCCGAGTCGGTGTCAACCGCTTAGAAATCCGAACATGATGACCATAAAAGCCATGGTCTATCCCCTCTGAAGACAGGAAATCGAGCCCAAAATCACCCTGGAAATCACCTTAAAGGAGGATAGACTCTTGTTTCTCAAATCCGAGATAATGGAATTCAAGAAAAAAAGACACAGGACTGAAATGTCCCAACCCGAGACGACCTTAGACAGGGTGCTATCTGAGATTGCGACCATTACAGGATTTGATGCCCGCGAATATCGTCCGACAACGCTCAAAAGGCGCCTGGAACTGAGGCTCAGTGCCACCCGTTCCAAGAATTACAGAGACTATCTGGTCTATCTCAACAGAGACCCGTCAGAAAGCTACAAATTTTTGGACACGCTCTTCATCACGGTCACAGATTTCTTCAGGGATCGTGGGGTGTTCTCGTACTTGGAGAAGAGGGTGCTTCCCGACATGATCGAGGACGTCGCGGCAGAGAAGGGGCAAGAGCTGTCCGTATGGTCGATCGGATGTTCCAAAGGGCAAGAGCCTTATTCCCTGGCGATGATCCTGGATCTCGTGAGGAGAAGAAAAAGGAAAGGCATAAAAATATCCATCCTGGCAACAGATGTCAGCGAGATGAGCCTCAAGGAGGCCAGTCTTGCTCTGTACAAGAGATCGGAGATGAAAAACATTCCTCAAAAATATAAAAAAAATTTTTCAAAAAAAAGAATAACGACAATTACAGAGTGATCGATAGCCTAAGAAAAATGGTGAAGTTTAAACATCACGATCTCATCCGAGGAGGTAGCGCAGGAAAGTTCCATCTCATTTCTTGCCGAAATGTGTTCATGTTTTTTACAGCCGGCCAGCAAAACATAATCTTCCGGAAGCTGCATTCCTCCTTGAATGAACGGGGGATTTTGGTCTTGGGAACGGCTGAAACCCCGAAAGAGGAAAGGCTTTTCCAGTGCATTTCCTCGGCCAATCACCTTTACCAAAAAGTGCCTTTGGTGAAATCCCAAAAAGGCCATTCTTAGGGAGGGAAAAATGCCGCCTAAAACCCGCACGGAAACATCCTCTTTGGAAAATCTATTTCAAATCCTGGGCGAGGACGTTGAATCTTTGAAACGCCTCTATAAAGACATCGGGCTGACCCGAAAAAATCTCCTCCAGAAGCATCGAGAAATGCGGTCTCTCAACGAGAAATTGGCCGCCTCAGAAGTTAATTATTTTCCGGTAGGCAGGAATTCCGAAGAGCTCCTGAGAAAACTCAAGGCATTTAAATATGTGAGAGAAAATCCTGCGCAGGTGTGCCCGGCGAAAT
>CAZKEW010000148.1:1641-3803 GCA_964551885.1 uncultured Eubacteriales bacterium | reverse complement strand
AGCTCAGGGCGATGAATGAAGAACTGGAGGGAACCAGCGAGGAATTGAGGGCCTCCAATGAAGAGCTGGCCGCAGTTAACGAAGAGCTCACATCTTCCAATGACCAGATCATGGAGACGAAAACGGACCTGGAAAGCCTTTTTCAGGCGATCCATGACATGATCACCGTTATGGACCCGAGCTTGACTATTATTCAGGCGAACAACGCGACCCTGAAATTCCTGGGCAAAAAAACACGGGATTCATTGCTCGGAAAAAAATGCTACTCCGTGTTCTATAAGAGGAAAACCGTCTGCCCCGATTGCGCGGCGAGGAAGGTTCTAAAGACAAAAAAGCCCGTTTATTATGAAGGATTTGCCTCTTACTTAGGGAAGCATCTCTCCGTGTCGACGTCTCCTGTTTTGGATCAAAAGGGAAACGTGGTCAAGATCATCCAGGTCGGAAGGGATATCGATGAGCGAGTCCGGGCCGAGAAAAAGCTGCAAGAGAGCAAAGAGGAGTTGCGGAGCCTGTTTGACGGAATCCCGATCGGGCTCTACCGGACCACTCCAAAGGGAAGAAGGATCGATGGAAACCCTGCGATCGCCAAGATATTGGGATATCCCAGCCGGAAGGTCTTCTTGCAGGGAACCGTTGAACAATACCTGAACCCCGAGGATCAGAAAAAATGGAAGGCCCTGATGGAGCGCGACGGCATCGTGCGGGGGTTTGAGGCACCCTTGAGCCGCGGGGACGGCAAGCCCATCTGGATCCGGGACAATGTCAGAACGGTCAGAGATAAAAAAGGCAGCATCCTCTATTACGAGGGAGCCCTTGAGGATATAACGGAGCAGAAAAAGGGGGAAGAGACGATCAGGAAACGGCATGCCCAGCTGGAGCTGATCCATCACATCCAGAGCAAAATCCCGGTGAATACCGACCTCGAAACGATCCTGATGAGAGCGGCGGAGAGCATCGGCACCGCTTTCGGATACTATAAAATTTCCGTTAATCTTTTTGACCATGAGACCCAGGAGACTGTCTACCTTATCGGCTGGAACAAGACCGGGATGCCCCTTCCGAGGGGATACCGGCAAAAACTGGGAGTGGGGCTGATCGGCAGAGCCGCCCAACAGAAAAAGACCATCGTGGCCAACGATGTTTCCAAGGAACCCGGCTATCTGGCCCTTATTTCAGAAACGCAATCCGAGCTCATCATCCCTCTGCTCGTGGAGGATAAGCTCGTCGGAGTTCTGGATCTCCAGGATAGAAAGCTCAACGCCTTTTCTGAGGACGATGTCTCTGTTCTTCAGTCGGTCGCCAACTATCTCGCCTACATCATCGATGAAAAACAGCAGGAAGAAGTCCTCCGCCAGGAGCGGGATAAGGTCAAAACGGAAAAGGCTTATCTGGACGCTTTGTTCGATAGCGCTCAAGAGGCCATTGTTGTCACAGATATAAGCGGTCAGGTGCTCCGCATCAACTCCGAGTTCACCAGGCTGTTTGGATACACAGCTCAAGAGGCCATCGGCAGAGCAATCGATGACATGGTGGCTCCTCCGTTTGATTATGAGGGTGCGAGTTCGATCACCCAAAAGGTGGGAAGGGGCGAACAGGTGGCCATCGAAACCGTCCGTCGCCGCAAGGATGGTTCGTTCATCCATGTTTCCCTTCTCGTCTCTCCGATCGTTATCGATGGCCGGTTGGAAGCCGTGTATGCCATTTACCGGGACATCACCGAGCGCAAGCGAGCGGAAGAGTCTATTCAACGTGAAGCCGCCAAACTCTCTGCCATGATCTCGGGCATGGAAGAAGGCGTGTTGTTCGCTAACAGTCAAAATCATGTCATCGAGGTCAATGACTTTTTCCTGAAGCTCAACAACTTGACCAGAGAAGATGTTTTGGGGAAGGACCTCTTGAACCTGAAAATCGGAGAAGACCAGGAAAAGCTGAAGACATTAATCGACGGTTTCAGGAAAACCCCGGATTCGCCTCCTGTCGTTGTCCAAAGGCCTTTTGGCAGCCTGGAAACTGTTTTTCGCTTTCAGCCGATCTCTCGGAACGATCATTATGACGGTCTCTTGATCAACCTCATCGATGTCACAGAGCTCGTGAGGGCCAGAGAGAAAGCGAAAGCCGCCAATCAGGCCAAGGGAGAGTTCCTCGCGAACATGAGCCACGAA
>CAZKEW010000148.1:0-1631 GCA_964551885.1 uncultured Eubacteriales bacterium | reverse complement strand
ACAGAGATCGCTCTCCAAACAGACTTGTCTCCCGAGCAACGCGAATATGTAAACGCCATCGGGGAATCCGCTCATGTTCTCATGAACCTCATCAATGATATTCTCGACTTTTCCAAGATCGAAGCCAGAAAGATCGAGCTGGAACAGATCGCCTTTAACCTGCGCGACTGCATCGAGGACACCGCCTCCATCCTCGCCTTGCAGGCTCACAACAAAGGCCTTGAGTTAGGCACTTGTCTTTCCCCCGATCTCATGGAAACCGTCGTCGGTGATCCGGGCCGACTGCGTCAAATTCTCATCAACCTCGTCGGCAACTCGATCAAGTTTACGGAAAGAGGCGAAGTGGAGATTTCCGTGGAGGAAGAGGCCCGGACCGATGCTGATGTCTGCGTTCGCTTTGCAGTCAGGGATACCGGGATCGGCATCCCCAAGGCGAAAACCGAGATGATTTTTGATGCTTTTACTCAAGCTGATAATTCGATGACGCGCACCTACGGAGGGTCCGGCTTGGGGCTCTCCATCTCTTCTAGGCTCGTTGAGCTCATGGGAGGAAAGATCTGGGTCAAGAGCAGGATGGGAAAGGGGAGCACGTTTTATTTCACGGCCCGTTTTCTGCTCCCGCAGGTTCGAACAGCCCGGGCCACTCCTGCCGGGTTTGAGGACCTCAAGAACCTTCCCGTTTTGATCGTGGACGATAATGCCACGAACAGGAAAATCCTGAAACAGATGCTTCTCAACTGGGAGATGAGACCCTTTGAAGCTTTCGACGCAAAGGAAGCCCTGACTCTGATGAGACGGGCGAAAGAGGCCGGGAAACCTTTTGCTCTTATCCTTCTCGACGCTCAGATGCCCGAGATCGACGGGTTCACCCTGGCAGAAACAGTCAAAAAAGATCCAAGCCTAGCCAATTCCATCATCATGATGTTGACCTCAGCGGGGATGCACGGTGATGCCTGCCGTTGCCGAAAGCTGGGCATTTCTGCCTACCTCACCAAACCCATCAAACAATCCGAGCTCCTGGAGGCTATTGCCTATTCTTTCAAGTTGACACCTCTTCCGGATGACGGAAAGGCAGATTTGATCACAGATTATGCCTTGAAGGAGTTCAAAAAACCGCTCCATATTCTGTTGGCAGAAGACAACCGTGTCAATCAGAAGGTTACCATTTTCATTCTCAACAAACATGGACACAGGGTTACTGTAGCCGAAAACGGCCGAGAGGTTTTATCGGCTTTGAAGAAAGATCGTTTTGACCTTATTCTCATGGACGTTCAGATGCCCAAAATGGATGGATACGAAGCGACGCAAGCCATCCGCAAGAAAGAAAGAAAAACAGGGATTCATATTCCTATCATCGCCATGACGGCTCATGCCATGAAAGGGGATCGAGAGCGCTGCCTGCTGGCTGGCATGGACGATTACGTTTCCAAACCTCTCAAATCGGACCAGCTATTGGCGACGATTTACCGTGTCGTGGACAGGCAAGCTTCAGATAGAGGAACACGGTCGGCGCAAGAAAAAGAAAAACCATTCTGCTTATAAAACTAATACAAACGCAATAATTCCCGTGTCATTGCCAGGAATCCTGCTCCGGTGGGACGACGAAGCAATCTCAGGAAAAAGAGAGATCG
>CAZKEW010000147.1:0-5567 GCA_964551885.1 uncultured Eubacteriales bacterium | reverse complement strand
TCTCGAACGCTCTTGATCGAAGGAGGATCAAGGGCAGTAAAAGGCTCATCGACGATCAGGAGTTCTGGGGAAATGAGCAGGCTTTGAAGATAAGAAAATTTCTTTTGATTGCCCAAAGAATAGGTTTGCACTTTCCGCTCGAGGAGCGTTCGGTCAAAAGAAATTCTCTCGCTCAATTTTTCTATTTTCTGGGCCAACTTTTGCTTCTCGATTCCGTACATTTGGGCCGTCGAAGCGATGATATCTTTTCCCCTGAGCCAATTGAAAAACACCGGCCGTTCTGGAACATAGCCGATTCGCCAATCGCCCATATCCACGCTGCCGGAATCGGGACGCAAGAATCCCAGTATAAGCTTGAGAGTCGTTGTTTTCCCGGCGCCATTTTCCCCCAAAAAGGCAGAGATTTTGTTCTTGTAAAGGGAAAAAGTTGCGTTCCTGACGGCTTCTATCCGGCCGTATTTTTTAGACAGGCTTCGAACGCTAAGAATACAATTATTCATTTTCTTAGAAGCTCAAGGTTTCGAATCTTCGCTCTTTGAAGACCCAACACGAGAAGGGTAAGGGCCGCTATCCCCAACGCATAAACGATGAATCTTTTGGCTACGATGACATTGGGGAATACGAGAGCCAAAACAAGAAATTTTAGTCTCGAAGCGAGGTCGGGAAACGATGCCTTGTCAAGAGAGCTGATAAATCCGCCTCTCTTTGTCGCTGAAAGAAGCAGGCCGATAAAGAGAAAGACTTGTCCCAAGATGACGAGGAGCACGTTAGAGCCGCCTTTGAAGGAGAAACTCAGCAGCCCGCCAAGAGAAAGATAGTAAATCCCGGCAACGACTCCGGCGATGAATTGTAACAGATAGAGCGAGGAAAACTGATTCGTGATGAGGCCATAAGCCGCCAAAATCAAAAAAAGCGCCAGAGAGCAAGAAAAGGCCACAGCAGCTAAGAAAAGGTTCTTCTTCAAGAGATAGCTTCTAAAATGCCCCTTGAGAAAAAGAACGTTTTCCAAGCAGCCTGAATCGATCTCGTCCCTGACCATATCCTGGGAAATAAAGAGAAATAAATACGGAAAAAGATGGAGGAAGGCCTTGAGAGAAAGGGAAAAAGAGTCTTTCTGCCAGATGTAGCCAAGGAGGGCGATGAAGCCTAAAAGAAGAAAATAGTTGATCTTCGCCGACAGGACTTTTTTCCAGGCGATGAAGAAGGCTACCTTGAGGCTATCTCGAGAAGGCATCTCCTGATTCTTTCCCTCCTCTCCAAAAAATCCTCATACGCGTTATCCTCATACAGGATGGCATCATTCTTCAGGATAATTTTAAACGGCTCGAGCTTAACCTTGAACCTGCGATAGAGCTCTTTCCGTTTATCACAGACAACCGGGTAAGAAAACGAATATTTGTCCAGGAAAGCCTCGAGTTCGGGCGGGCTGTCCTTCGATATCCCTACTAATTCGACGGGAATATTATTCTTTTCGACGAAATATTTCATCTCGATAAGGTCTTCCCAGCAGACATGGCAGTCCAGGGAAAAAAACACGAGAAGCAGCGGCCGGTCCGGCTGCGTGACCGCTTCGGCCAGGGAAAAGTAAACCCGGTTTCCCTCGCTTCGAAGATAAACGTCAGCCAACATATAAAGCAGGCTCATTAGACAAGAGACGAACAGCAAGGCCTTTTTTCTCATTTTTTCGCCACAAAAAGGCGCAGCCGGGCTTCGCTGTCCAGCCCATAGACCTTATCACCCTCTACTGCAATTCTGGTTATTTCTAAGGGGAAATCGATGAAAGCCTCGATATTCCCTGCCCCGTCGATGACAGCGATTTGTCTTCCCGGTTCCAGGTCTTTTTCAGCCGTGAATCGTGGAGTCAACAGGTAGATTTTTTCGCCATCCGAAGCGCAGTTCCAGCAAAACCCCAGCAGGCTCTTCCTCCGGCCTCCCCGCGCCGGAAGGATAATTTCCTTGAGCGGATATTCCTTTGTGACCTTAATCTCTTTGACGAGAACTCCGTCTTTATTCATCCTGCGGATGATCCGGTCGTCCGAGCTTCGGAGGAAAAAGAAGTCTCCCTTCATCTCTTTTTTTATAAAGATCCGATTGCGCATCATGTCATAGACAGAATCTTCTGAAAAATAAGAATCCATGGCCTCCCACAAGAGCTCACCCTTGGCATTGTAACAGTGGAGGACTTTCTCTTTGCCGGAGAGGCCGGAAGGAATATGCCCCAAAACAATTCTCTCTGTTTCCAGGGCGAGAATCCTTTGCGGCCAGAACGGAACTTTGAAACCGGCGAGATAATTTCCTTTTTTGTCGAGGACCTGGACTCTTTGATTGGCGCCGTCGGCGACAAAGACTTTATCGCCCAGGATATCCATATCGCTGGGCATTTGGAACTCGCCAGGCCCTTGGCCTTTTCTCCCGAGGGAATACAAGAAGGCCCCAGATTTGGAAAAAACTTTGATCTCTGCGTCTGCGGAATCCACGACAAAGACGTTATTCTCATCATAAACAATCGCGACAGGACGGGAAAAATAAAGAGAATCCATGTTTTTGGCCTCGGGCTCTACCTCTTTGGCGGAGTAGCGCCTTGGAGGGGCAGCTAAAGAAGAAGAAATCAAGGAAATAGAAAAAATAATATTGGCTGTGGCAGGAGCAGCCAACAAAGCCTGAAAAGCGCTGCAAAAAGACAGCAGCAATAAGAAGGGCACTCTAGCTTTTCTCATCACATCCTCTTTCTTTTATTGCATTTTCTTACTAATGCAAACGCATTAAATGCCGTGACATCGTCATTGCGAGCCCTGCAAGGGCGTGGCAATCTCATCTTAGATTAATTTGGTGAGATCGCCACGTCGCTTCGCTCCTCGCGATGACACTCTAATTATTGCGTTTGTATTAATGCAAATATTAATGCAAACGAAATAATTTTTTTTGCATCCTGGCAGTCGCAGGCTGTAGCCGCAACCTTCAGGTTGCGTTCTTTAGAAGAACGCAGGCTAAAGCCTGCGGCTACTATGTAATATGATTTACTGCATTTGTATTAACTCCGAGAAGCAATGGGTGGGGGCCCTCTTCTCCGCCTCGGAGAGCTGAGGGCCCCTTGGCATCGGCAACGCTCTTAGATGAAGAGAATACACTTCCCCCACGAAACGTCGCATACCGTCAGCATGATCGTGGTCCTGAGCCAACCCTCATCAGCTTCAAAAGCGCGCTGTCTGCATCTCTCCCAGTTGTCATAGCACCGGTCGGCGTCGGCGAAAGAGGGCCGGGGGAACCACAAAAAAGCACAGAGGAAAAAAGCGACGGCCAGCGTCAAGGCGATGGCTTTTTTCATTGTAACCTCCTTTCGCCCGATGTTTTAGCAAATTCCATGCCAGAAATGCAGCCTCCCCTCGAAACCTAACTTATTGATATTTATAAAATTAAAAACGCGCTTAAGCGCCGACATTCCTCTCAAAACAAGGATGTCACGTTTTGCCTCCAAGCTCCCCTGTTACTGCTTTATTTTCAATCGGCTGCGCGCCGTTCAAAATGTCACAAACTGTGCCGTTTTGAGAGATGGGGACGGTTCTCGTTGAGAACCGTCCCCACAAATCCCCACAAATTATTGAGAACCGTCGCCACAAACAGGAAACGTGCCAGTCAACCGCCGTTGTCATTTTGGGCACGGCGAAGTCAACGGAAGAGGATAGTTGCGGTGATTGTTTCGGTCATGATGATAAAACGAAAAAAAATTAACCCAACGGAATTTTGATCTTTTTCTCTTTGGCGAAGGCGACGGCTTCTTCGTAACCGGCATCAGCATGGCGGGCCACTCCGAGCCCGGGGTCGACGGTGAGCACTCGTTCCAGCCTCTTCGCCGTCGATTCTTTCCCGTCAGCCACGATCACCATTCCGGCGTGGATGGAAAGCCCGATGCCGACTCCCCCGCCGTGGTGGACTGATACCCAGGAAGCGCCGCTCACAGCGTTCAGCAGGGCGTTGAGGATAGGCCAATCGGCGATCGCATCCGAGCCATCCTTCATCCCCTCTGTCTCACGGTTTGGAGAAGCCACAGAGCCTGTGTCCAGATGGTCGCGGCCGATGACGATCGGAGCGCTGATCTTGCCTTTCTTCACCAGATCATTGATGACCGCGCCGAAACGGGCCCGCTCGCCGTATCCCAGCCAGCAGATGCGCGCCGGAAGCCCCTGGAATTTCACCTGCTTCTGAGCCTTTCTGATCCATCTTCTTAGAGCGCGGTCCTCCGGAAATTCCTTCAATACCGCTTCATCGGTAGCGTAGATGTCTTCAGGCTTTCCGGAAAGAGCCGCCCAGCGAAAAGGCCCTTTGCCGTAGCAGAAGAGCGGCCGGATATATTCCTGGACAAACCCGGGGATGTCAAAGGCATTGCCCACTCCGGCTTTTTGGGCCTGGCCGCGGATGTTATTCCCATAATCAAAAGTCTTGGCCCCCTGCTTTTGGAGTTCAAGCATCGCTTCAACATGGACGGCCATCGACTGGTAAGCCCGCTTGATGTACTCCTCCGGATTTTCCTGGCGCAGCCGGAGCGCTTCTTCGTAAGGGAGGCCATGCGGAACATAGCCGTTGAGTTCGTCGTGGGCAGAAGTCTGGTCGGTCAGGACATCGGGTGTAATCCCGCGCCGGACAAATTCCGGGAGGATGTCGGCGGCATTCCCGAGCAGGGCGATAGAAAGCGGCCCTCCCCTCTTCTTTGCGGCCTGAGCAAGCTTCAGGGCCTCATCCAGATTCTCAACCATTGTATCCACATACTTTGTCTGAAGACGCCTTTTGATCCTCGCCTTATCTACTTCAACAACAATGGCGACTCCCTCGTTCATCGTCACGGCCAAAGGCTGGGCGCCCCCCATCCCACCGAGCCCGGCAGAGAGCACAAGCCTGCCTTTGAGCGTCCCGCCAAAGTGCTTCTTGGCCGCCGCAGCCAGAGTCTCGTACGTCCCCTGGAGGATGCCCTGAGTGCCGATATAAATCCAGCTTCCGGCGGTCATCTGGCCGTACATCGTCAGTCCTTTGGCTTCGAGCCGGCGGAATTCATCCCAGGTCGCCCATTTGGGGACGATGAGGGCGTTGGCGATCAGGACGCGCGGAGCCTCTTCATGGGTCTTGAAAACGGCCACAGGTTTTCCCGACTGCACGACCAGCGTCTCGTCATTCTCGAGATTCTTGAGGCTCTCCACGATCGCCCAGAAACATTCCCAGTTGCGGGCGGCTTTCCCGGTTCCTCCATAGACGATAAGCTCCTGGGGCTTCTCGGCCACTTCCGGGTCGAGGTTATTCATCAGCATCCGCAGCGCCCCTTCCTGGGACCAGCCCTTGGTTTGAAGCTCGGAGCCGCGGGGAGCCCGGATTGGGGGAGGTTTTTTATCTTTATCTTCGGCCATTTTCTCCTCCTAACTTTATTTTTTGAATATACCACAAGCCCAAAAAATCTCAAAATTGCCCGTGATTATTTTTTTAGCTTGGTTAAGGGATTCGCTCCCTTCCGAGATTTTTAACGCCATGAAAATTTTGGCTTTCTCGGCGGCTCCGTAACTCGCGCGCCCGACCAAGCCCTC
>CAZKEW010000146.1:0-5573 GCA_964551885.1 uncultured Eubacteriales bacterium | reverse complement strand
ATGATGGACTCGAAATCTCCTTTAACCCAGAACCTCAAGAAACTCCTCAAGGACAAATCTCCCGAGGTCGTTCGGTATGCCGCCGAAAGCGCAGGACGGCTCAAAAAAAGAGAGCTTGTTCCACTCCTTATCGGCCACTTGAGCCGGTCAGCCACTCAAGAGGCCGCCAGCCAAGCCTTGATCGCTTACGGGGGGACAATCATCGGGACGTTAAAAGACTATCTGAACGATCCCGAGGAAGATCTCAGGATGCGCCAAGTCATCCCAGGAATTTTGGCCAGGACCGGCTCTCAAAGAGCGGCAGACATATTAGCCCTTGAACTGAAAAAAGATAATGTGGATGTGGAAGCCGAAATCATCCGGGCGCTGCATAAAATGAGGGCGGATTACCCTCAGATCATCTTCTCGGAAAAGGTCATCCTCTCCAAAATTGTTGACCTGGTGAAGAAGTGTTATCTAATTATTATCCAGGTCCATGACCTGAGGGCCGATAAGAAAAAGGAAGTCCTGACCAAGGATTTGGAGAACAACCTGGCGCGTTCGATGAAGTACATTTTTGAGCTGCTCGGCCTGATCTACCCCCAGGAGGACGTTATCAAGGCCTACCAGAATATCAGCGCTGGGACGAAAAAGGCCTTGGACTACTCCATTGAGCTTCTCGATAATATTCTGAAAAAGGAACTCAAAGATATCCTGCTGCCCTTGATCGAGGATACTTCTTTTGAGGAAAAAGTGAGGCTGAGCCGGAGGATGCTCAAGGCCGCAGAAAAAATCCACCTCTCTTGAAGTGTTGACCTTTTGAGGAGTATAATCATAAGGGCGAAAGCAAATGCCGAGACTTTTTGTTTATCCGAAAAAAGGGGACACGTTCTTCCTTGACCTCAAAAAAGAGCGGATTTCCATCGGCCGGTCCGAGGATAATGATATCGCTCTTCCCGACCCTTTTTCCTCGGGATGCCATGCCTATATTTTTCCGACGGATGGCGGGTTTGCCGTTAGGGATAATGGCAGCAAAAACGGAACCTTCCTCAACGCCAAGAGAGTTCCGGGGGAAGCAGAGCTCAAGAAAGGCGATGAAATCCTCGTCGGCTCGACGCGGCTGATTTACGACAAAGAACTTTCCAGCAACGTTGAGCTCACCGAAGTGATCTCGCCTTCCCGCAACATCAACACCGTCATTCCCCTGCGCGATATCTTGAAGGCGCCGGATATCGAGACCACTATACAAAGCCTGACCACTCCGGCTGATTTTATGAAGATCAAGTCGGACTATAAGTCGATGGCCGTGCTCAACGAAGTCAGCAAAGCTCTGGTCCTTCACCAGCCCCTGAATGTCCTCTTAGAGCGCATCATGGAGTTGATCTCAGAATATATGCCTATGGACAGGGGAGTCCTGATGATCAAAGAGGGCAACCCGCCTCAGCTCATCCCTAAAGTCATCCGGATCAACAATAAGAAGCTCGCGAGACAAAAAATCCTGGTGAGCCAGAGCATTGTCAACCTGGTCCTGGATAAACATTCCTCAGTCTTGACAACAGATGCTCAGGCTGATCCTCGTTTCATGATGAAAGACAGCGTGATCAAGTCGAACATTCATTCGGCCATGTGTGTTCCCCTTTGGAATAACGTTGAAATCATCGGCGTGATCTATTCCGACCGCATCTCTTTGCTCGATCAATTTGCGGAAGATGACTTGAGATTGTTGACGCTCTTGTCCAACTTGGCCGCGGTCAAGATTGAAAATGCCTTGGCCATTGAAAAAGCTATCGAGCGGGAGAAGATAGAAAAAGAACTCGCTTTGGCCTCCCAGATCCAGAAGGATTTCATGCCCAAGCAGAATCCCGCCTGCGACAAATTTGACATCGCCGGCACGAATATCCCTTGCTATCAAGTGGGAGGCGATTATTATGATTTTATCGCCATCGACCCCTGCCGTTTGGGCATCATCATAGCAGATGTTTCAGGCAAGGGCATCGGTGCCGCTCTTCTTATGGCCTCTCTGCGGGCAGCCCTTCATTCAGAACTCCATCCTCGGTATCAGCTCGAAGATATGGTGGCTAAGCTCAACAATTTCGTCCATCGCAGCTCGTCTCCCGATCGTTTTATCACGTTCTTCTTTTGCGAACTGGACATGAAAACCGGCGCGCTCCGCTTCATCAATGCCGGCCATAATCCTCCCTTCATTGTTGAAAAAAATGGGAAGATGAGCCGGCTGGAGAGCAGCGGCTTCTGCCTGGGCATGTTTCCTTCAATCATCTATGAGGCCAGGCAGGTGACTTTGGGTGCGGGGGATATGGCTGTCCTTTTCACCGACGGGATTACGGAAAGCCGAAACAAAAATAACGAGGAATTCGGAGAGGATCACCTTGTTCAATTGCTGAAAAAGAATATCAAACAGCCTGCCGCAAAAATCGTCGAGAAAGCTTGCAATGAGCTGTCTTCTTTCACCGCGGGGGTTGCCCCGATGGATGACATGACCTTTATCGTCATCAAAAGAACCTCTTAAGTTTTCTCGCCGCAATCTCAGCCAATAAAAAATGAGTGAATGAGTTGACAGTCTGGCCATTTTGTTTATAAATGATGAGGAAATGATTTGAGGAGATCCAACTTGGCCGGCCAGCGTCTCGCCCCGGTAATCATTATTTTATCGACCCTTTCCCACTTGTTGTCTCATCGCTTGAAGCCTCATGTTAGCTCGGAGGAGTTTACTTGTCTGAGAGCATGATTTAGACTTAAATTATCCAGGACGTATGAATTTCAGTGAGAAAGAGGTCGCCATGAAAAAAACGGGTCAGAGAAAAGTCGCGTTTTTCTTTTATGCTGGTTTAGCCCCTCTCCTTCTTATTACGTTATGTTTATTTCTTTCCTGCCGCGCTGAGAAAAAAGAGAGCGCGCCGGCGCCGGCTGCTCCGGCCAAAGAAGTCAAGCTTGGCGTCGAGGTCTTTCTGGAGAGCCATCTTGATTTGGTCAGGGGGAAAAAAGTCGGACTCATCACCAACCCTACGGGGATCGACCGCCATCTTCGGAGCGTCGTCGAACTTTTCCATGAGAACCCGGCGATCGACCTCGTGGCCCTCTATGGCCCCGAGCATGGAATCAGGGGAAATGCCCAAGCCGGAGAATATGTTCCGTTCTATTTTGATGAGAAATACAAGCTTCCGGTGGGGCCTATTCCGGTTTTTAGCCTTTACGGCCAGTCGTTAAAGCCCAGCCCCGGCATGCTCAAGAATATCGATGAATATATGCGTTCTTTCGACACGACCCGAGCAGGAAAAATTCCCGAAGGGGCGATGATCAAGGACGTCGATGTCCTGATTTTTGATATCCAAGATATCGGGACGAGAGTCTATACTTATGCAACGACAATGGCTTATGTCATGCAGGCCTGTGCTGAGAGTGGAATCCATTTCATCGTTCTCGACCGGCCGAACCCGATCAACGGCGTGGCTATGGAAGGCCCTATCCTCGAATATCCGGAGTTCAGCTCCTTTGTCGGCATTTATCCTATCCCGGTAAGATACGGGATGACGGTTGGGGAGCTTGCCCGGCTGTACAACGATCAATTTTTAGAAAAAAAAGCTAATCTAACTGTCATTCCCATGCAAGGATGGCAGCGGACGATGTGGTATGATGAGACAGGCCTTCCGTGGGTTATTCCTTCGCCGAACATGCCGACAGTTGATACAGCGATAGTTTATCCAGGACAGGTGTACTTCGAGGGGACGAACGTGTCGGAGGGCCGGGGAACGACAAGACCTTTTGAGATGTTTGGAGCTCTATGGATTGATGGCTATGAGCTCACGCGCAAACTCAACGGCCTCAACCTAACTGGAGTCAAATTCAGAGAGGCCTGGTTCACGCCGACTTTTTCGAAGTTTGCCGGCGAGCTTTGCGGGGGAGCTCAGATTCATGTAATAGATAGAAATCTATATCGTCCGCTTGAAACATCTCTTCATATCATCAAAACAATCAGGGATTTGTACCCGGAACAATTCAAATTCCACCCCGAATATTTTGATAAAATCATGGGGACGGCGAAGGTCCGAGAGGCGCTCGAAAAAGGCGCGGCTGTGGGGAAGATTGCCGCAAGCTTTAAGCAGGGTTTAGATGATTTTTCTGAGAAACGAAAGCCTTATCTTTTGTATTAATACAAACGCAATTAATGCTATTACATAGTCATTGCGAGCGACCATCGGGAGCGAAGCAATCTAAGCCTATTAAGTTGAGATTGCTTCGTCACCTCGTTCCTCGCAATGACAATATAGAAGGATTTATCGCGCTACATTTTAGCAAGGAATAGCGGCCATGCCGAAGGAGACCATGACCCCTCATGAGCGGTGGCTGGCCGTCCTCTCGCGCAAGAAGCCGGACCGCGTGCCGATGGATTACTGGGCGACCTCAGAAACCACGGCCATGCTGAGGAAGCACCTCGGCTGCCGGACCACGCCTCAGATGCTCAAGAAGCTTCATGTGGATTATGAAGTCAAAGTCGAGCCCATTTATGTGGGACCCCGGCTGCATCGGCGCACAGACGTTTTTGGATGCAGGTTCCGCTACATAGATTATAGCTCAGGCATCTATGATGAATGCATCTATAACCCTTTGGCTGAATTCCATTCTGTGGAGGAGATCGCTCGCTCTTACCAATGGCCGAGTCCCGACTGGTGGGATTACAGCGACATTCCCCGCCAAACCAGAGGAAAGGAGATGTATCCCATTCGGGGCGGCGGCTCCGAGCCTTTTCTGATCTACAAGCACCTCCGCGGCCAGGAGCAGGCCTTCATCGACCTGATCGAGCATCCGGACATTGTCCATTATTGCCTGAACAAACTTTTCGATTTGGCCTATAAAAACACGGTCCGCATCTATGAGCAGATTCCAGGAAAAGTGGTGCTGTCGTATGTCGCCGAGGATATGGGCGGCCAGAACGACCTGATGTTATCGCCGACTCACATCCGCGAGTTTTTATTGCCCGGGATGAAGCGGATGATCGACCTGGCTCACGAAGCAGGCGCTTTTGTTTTTCACCATAATGACGGCAACTGCCGGCGCATCATTCCTGATATGATCGAAGCAGGAATCGATCTCCTCAATCCCATCCAGTGGTGGAGCACTGGCATGGACCGCGCCGAATTAAAGCGGGATTTCGGCGACAAAGTCATCTTTCATGGCGCTATGGACAATCAGCACACTCTTCCTTTCGGAAGCCGCGAAGATGTGCGCCAAGAGGTCTTGGAAAACCTGGACATTCTCGGGAAGGGAGGAGGCTATATTCTGGCGCCCTGCCATAATATCCAGTCCATCACCCCGCCTGAAAACGTAGTCGCCATGTATGAAGCCGGCTATGAATACGGCTGGGTTTAGTTTTGGCTGGGGGACGTTCCCCCAAGTGCCACCCTTTTCTCCTTACTATTATAAACGCATTAAATATGTTTACATTGTCATCGCGAGCGAAGCGTGGCGATCTCTCTTTTTCTTGAGATTGCTTCGTCGTCCTACCGGAGCAGGACTCGCAATGACACGGGAATTATTGCGTTTGTATTAATCCAAACGAATTAATAACTTTTTTATCT
>CAZKEW010000145.1:0-5599 GCA_964551885.1 uncultured Eubacteriales bacterium | reverse complement strand
CGCCACGCTTCGCTCGCGATGACAATGTAAACATATTTAATGCGTTTATAATAGTGAGCATAAACAGCCATCCCCATCAGATATTCAGCTCGAGCTGATCCCCCTGAACATCTTTTCTTTCTTTCTCGATGTTTTTGAGGATTTCCGGAGTGACATCTCCTGTGGGGTAAATGCCGTCGAAGCAGGCCGCGCAGAAATTGGTGATTTTCGGGTTCCCGAGCCGGACGGCCGCCTTCAGGTTGTCGAGCGTCTGGTAGATGACCTTGTCGGCGCCGATTTTCTTGGCCACCTGGTCGAAGTCGGCATCCCGGGCGACAAACTCCATTTTTGTCTGCATGTCAATGCCGTAAACGCAGGGATAGCGGAGGGGCGGAGAATAGACGGCAAAGTAGACTTTCTCCGCGCCGCACTCCCGGGCGAGTTCCACGATGGCGCGGGAGGTGTTTCCCCTGACAATGCTGTCATCCACGAGAAGCACATTCTTCCCCTTGAATTCCGAGGCGATTGGGTTCAGCTTCTGCCGGACCGAGCTTTTCCGCTTACTATCGGCGGGCATGATAAAAGTGCGGCCGATGTAGCGGTTCTTGACCAGCGCTTCCCTGTATTTAAGGTTGAGCGCCCGGGCGATTTCGATGGCAGCATCTCGCGCCGAATCCGGCACCGGCACGACAACGTCGATCTTGAGGTTCTGTTTCCTGATCTCCTCTGCCAGGAACCGGCCGAGATTAACCCGGCAAAGGTAAACGTTGACATTGTCGATAAAGGAGTCGGGCCTGGCGAAATAGACCCACTCGAATAGACAGGGCGAATGGGGACAGTGGACAATCTTCTTGTGGTGCAAGTTACGGCTGTGGTCGAGGTACACGGCCTCTCCCGCCTCCACATTCTTGATCTGGCTGAAGCTCATGATATTGAGGGCGACGCTCTCCGAAGCGAAGGCATAAGAGGGTTGAAGGCCGTCATAGCGCATTCCGTAAACCAGGGGTTTGATGCCGTAGGGGTCGCGGAAGGCCACCATTCCCTGTTCGGCGATATAGGCGACAACCGAATAGCTCCCCTTGACTTTCTTGAACACGGCCTCCACAGCCTTGAAGACATGGTGGGGCTGGACTTTTTTTATCTGCTGGCCGGCCAGCTCCTGAGCGAAAACATTAAGAATGACCTCGACATCATTCTCGGAATCAAGCAGCCGGTGATATGTTTCGAAGAGCTCTTTTTTGAGCTCCCGGTAATTTATGACATTGCCGTTGTGAGCCATGATGATGCCGAAGGGAGCATTGATCTGGAAAGGCTGAGCATCCTCACCTCTCCCGCCTCCGATGGTCGGATAGCGGGTGTGGCCGATGCCGATACTTCCTGTCAGGCGCTTGACGTTTTCTACAGTAAAGATGTCCTGGACGAGGCCGTTCCCTTTTTTCGTGTGGAAGCGGCCGTCGTAGGTGATGATCCCGGCGGAATCCTGTCCTCTATGCTGAATAGCCAGCAACCCCTGGTAGAGGTCCCTAAAAGCGTTCGCGTTTCCGCAGACACCGATTACACCGCACATTTCTGATTTTTATTATATTATTAATAGGACTAGGACTCAATAGACCTGAGAAACCCAGATTTGCCGATAGAAGGAGAAAATATTGGTATTATTGTCATTGCGAGCGACCGAAGGGAGCGCGGCAATCCGATGAAGTCGCTGCGAGACAGCGAAGATGACCCTTCGGGTCAGATCGCCACGCTTCGCTCGCGATGACATAATTCTACAGGTCCGGGCTCTTTTTCTACTGACTCTTTCAAGTTTTCTTGAGGACGGTTCTCTGGGAGAACCGTCCCCGGTTTAAAAGGGCGGCGAGGAGTTCTTTGGGCGAGACGGTGGCGGTGCCGATTTTTCCGACGACAATGCTGGCCGCGGCATTGGAAAGAGAAGCGGCTTCGGCGATGGAGGCGCCTGCGAGGAGGGACAGAGCGGCCGCCGCAATGACGGTATCGCCTGCGCCCGTGACATCGAAAACTTCCCGGGCCACAGTCGGGATGTGGATGGGAGATTTTCCTTTTTCAAACACCGTCATGCCCTGCTCCCCGCGTTTGATGATGAGATACCGGCTCGAGATGAGGGAAAGGATTTCAAACCCGGCTTTTTCGACCTGCGCATCCGTCCGGCATTCATAGTGGACGATTTTTTCCGCTTCGAAATGATTAGGAGCGACCAGTGTCACGGGCGAGAACAGGGCAAAATGTTCCACTTTCGGGTCGACAAAGACCGGGATGTGATGTTCCTTGGCAAATAGGAGCGCCTGACTTACTAAGGATGGGTTCACAATTCCCTTGTTGTAGTCAGAGATAAGAATCCCCTCGTATTTTTGGCTGCGGATGAAATTCAGGATTTTCTTTTCGAGCGCCGGAGTGACAGCGCCCTTTTTTTCTAAGTCAACCCTGACGACTTGCTGATGGTGAGCGATAATCCGGGTCTTGACGGTGGTCGGCCTGGACTTGTCGATGAAGATGCCGCGGTTATCGGGAACGTTATTTTTTATCCAACGCCCTTCCTTGTCGTCGCCGACGATTCCCACGAGGAGAGGAAAGGCCTCCAGGCTCAAGAGATTTTGGGCGACGTTCCCGGCTCCTCCCAAACATAAGGAATCCGCCTTAACCTCAACTACTGGAACAGGAGCCTCGGGCGAGATGCGGGAGACATGGCCCCAGATGTATCGGTCGAGCATCAGGTCACCCAAGACGAGGACCTTTCTCTTTTTGAATTTGTGAATAACGCGGACAAGTCTCTTGTAATCGGGAGTCATCTTTTTCATTTTTCATCCTCTCTCAAAAAAATAGGATTGGAGACCACCCAGGGGATGTTCCGAGCAAGAGAAGACCATCCTTTGAGATATATTTCAACCCTGTAAACTCCGGGCTGCTGGGGAGTAAGGAAGATTTCTCTTTCTTCTGAACTCAAGATAGTCTCTCCATTATGAATGAGATGGGTTTCAATGGCAAAGGGAAAAGGCATTCTCACCCGCAGGCTCACCGGAGCTTCTGGGTCAAAAGGGAGTGTGCTTCCCATCGGAAATTTTGCCTGTCCCCTCTCAGCCCAAAAAAGAAAGTCTCTGGCCGAGCAGGCAGCGTCGATGGCGTTGTAGAACTTTCCCTGCCGGAGAGCGCCGAAGACTTGGGCTCTGGCTGTTTCGAAATCTTTCGAGAGAGGTTCATCGAGCAGGACATGGAGCTTGAAACAAGAGAGGAGGGCGGAGTAGAAGAGGTGGGCATCGGCGCTGTAGTATCCAGACAAGGTATGATGAGCGTTGAGTTCATCCCATTTTTTTAAGGTCTGGGAAGGCCTGTCGAGTGTTTTGAGTAGATACAGCCCGGGCTTGACGAGGAGCGCAGGAAGATAAGGGAGGGAGGAGAGGAAGTTTTTCTTGATCATGGTGTCGGCGTCGATGATTTCCAGGCCCGAATAATCGACGGCTTCTCCCCATGACCAGCGGACCTTGGAAAAGGGATGGGCGATGACCGTGAAGCCGCCGCAGGCTACGACCTCCCGGGCAGCTTGCTCTGCATTCTGGGCAAAAGGCAAGCGCGGCGGGTTGAACCCCATAGCCACAAGATGGCCGCGGCTCACCGAAAGCTCGCTCCCGGCGAGCACGAGGACTTTATCTTTCCATCCCTGAGCGGCCAGAGAGGCAAGGTTGGGCTTGCCATGGTCGGCCAGGATGATGAAACTTAGAGATCTACGGGAGGCAATCTTGGCGATTTTTTCCGGAGTGCTTTGCCCATCGGAAAATTTGGTATGGATGTGATAGACGCCCTCGATTTCAAAGGGTGGGCCCTCTCTCTGAGGAAGCTTAGCCTGGGGCTGTCTATACCGGAGGATAAGTGTGCCCAGCCAGATAAGGTAAAGGGCCAAGAGAAAGACGAAGACCTTTAAAATCCACTTCTTTTTCCGCTTCCCTTTCATTCTTTAGCTTTTATAAACGCAACAATTGTTTTTACGCTGTCATCGCGAGCAAAGCGTGGCGATCCGACGAAGTCGTCGCGAGGCATTTTTGCCGAAGCAATCTCGGTATGGGATCGCCACGTCACTTCGTTCCTCGCGATGACTGCATGAGATTGCGGAGCCTGTTCCGAGCAAAGCGAGGAATCCATGCTCCTCGCAATGACACAAGAATAATTGCGTTCTTAATGGTACAAACGCAGTAGCCGCAACCTTCAAGTTGCGAATTCCCTGCGCATTCACGCAGGCTAAAGCCTGCGACTACGAGCCTGCGGCTACCAATATGTAAAAATTATTATTTAATTTGCATTTTTTTGGAGGCAAAGGGCACCGTGATGAGATAGAGGAAAAGGACGGTGATCTCAGAATCGGCGAAGTTATACTCAAAAAACCCGGCGGTGACGAGAGCAAGGACCGCCGCTCCGGCGGCTGCGGCGTAAGGAAAAATGGAAGGGTCACGGTTTTTCAAGAGCGGGATCAGGGAGAAAAAGGCCCAGACGATGAATGTCAGCCAGGCCAGGAAGGTTGGGATTCCTCGCTCCGCAGCGATCTGGATGAAATTATTGTGCAGGTGGACATTCCTCCTGGCCTCTCCGGAGAGCCCGTACTTTGGGTCCTGGAAGACCATGTCCACCGTGTCCGGGCCTGTTCCGAGGAGAGGAAATTCTTTGATGATTTTTATTCCCGCCTTCAGGTATTGAATTCTTTGCTGGTTGAAATAATTGTCGGGGCTGAATATGCTCAAGGCTCTTTTTTTCATCGGCTGGGGGCTGAGGAGCAAGAAGAGGCCCACGACCACCGGGACGAGAATGAGACTTTTAGGCTTATAAAGAAGGAGGATAAAGGAGAAGGCAACGACAAACCCGACCCAGGCGCTCCGCGTGAGAGTCAAAGCTAAGGAGAATACAGTTAGAAGAAAAGCTATCCCCCAAAGCCACCTTCTCTTATCACGCGAGAAGAGAAAAAGACTCAAGGCCGCGCAGATGAAAAGAAGGAGAAGGCCGGCCTGGGTCATGTAGTGGCCCATAAAACCCTGAATGCGCTCCCCCGGCTGGGCTCTGAAAATATAATATCCGATGGAGTAGAGTGCGCTGAGAAACCCGGAGGTGAGAAGGGCCTGCGTTGCCATAGCGCGGCCGCCGCGGGTCGCAAGAGCTGTCATTGCAATGGGAATGATAAGGTAAAGCAGGAGCTCTCTGGCATCTTTTAAGCTGAGCTCAGGGTTCACGGAAAAAAAACAGGCCAGAAGCGATAATCCTGCATAGACGAGCAAAGGCCAGAAGAAGGAAGGGAGCGCGATCCTCTCTTTGTTCTTGATAAGGAAAAAGACCCAGAAGACGAAGGCAAGCGCAAGAAAAGACTCCATCATCGTAATGGAAACGAGAGAAAAAAGCAGGCAGCCCGCAAGGGAAAAAGTAAGGAGTTTCATCAGGTTCAAGTCATTAGCTTAGCTTAACGGAGGCTATGATTTCAAGTTTCACGATTGAAAACATTATCACTTGTATTATGAATTTGCACGAAGAGTGGGTCCTGTCACGGCGCGTCCCCGTCCGTCGTTGCGGAGCATGGATTCCTCGCGATGACAAAGTAACAATATTTTTTGCGTTTACATTAGGATAT
>CAZKEW010000144.1:0-5607 GCA_964551885.1 uncultured Eubacteriales bacterium | reverse complement strand
AAGAAAGCCAGCTTTTCCCTGGAAGTGGCCGGCCGAGAAAAGAAAATCGACCAAGCGCAGAGCGCTCTCCACTTGCTGGAGACAGAAATCCACAGGCTCAGGAATTATCTGCACGAATCTCCCTACAGAAAACGAACAGCTTAGAGATTTTCGAGCCCCAAGCGAAAAACTATTTCCCCGCTGAGCGAGCCAAAGCTTGGAGATGCCTTAAACCTGTCTCTTCAAAACCATCCTTAATCCTCATCACACCGAGGATAACTTTCCCAGCCTTGGAGATATAGATGTTCAGGGCATACCGGTCTTTGATGTGGTACCCGAGAGGAATTTCATCGGGAGGCTGGCTGTTCTTGAGGTGGATGGCTAAATACTGCTTCAGCATATCCGCCGCATCCGCCTCGCTCTTCCCTTCGATGATGAAGAGGTCAAATTCAAGGTCCTTTTCTTTGTAGCTCGCCAGATAACCGTCATGAAGGAAGCTGAACCCTAAGAAATTGTGCAGGATAAACTTCTCGCTGTTCGGGATGAGCCCTTCTTTGGGAAAGAGGCCCAAGAGCGGCGACAGACTTCCTTTCGCTTTGACCCTTTTCTCGACATCCTGAGCAAACAGCTTCAAAACACCTTCGGCATTCTCTCCGCAGTCATAACAGAGAAGTTTTACATAGTTGCTGCCGATGATAAAATTGAGAGCCCCTTCCTCTACATATCCCTGATTGCCTAAGGAAATAAAATGACTCTCTGGATACCTCTCGGCGCTGTAGATGCCGAAGGAATTCTTATCATTCCCCATATCATAAATCTCGAGAGTCAGTGCGGCTTTGGACTTATCGTCCTTATACTGAGCCACAACGAGCTCTTTGAAGTCATAGCTCAAATAAGCCTCAGCTGCTCCATCGATGTATTCAAAGAGCGTTCCGGGAAGATAGGTTTGGGGCTGCCCGGAAAACGTCCATCCCGAAATTTGAGGCAGAAGAGACTGAAGAGCAGAGCGGAGAGCTTCCTGGCTGAAAGCAAAAGCTCCAGATAAAAAAAGAAACAGCAGTCCGAAACGCAAAACGCTCTTTGATCTTATCATTTTAGCCATAGGACTCTCCTTCTTTCATAAAGGTTATATTCAATTTACTATAATAGGCCTCAATTTTTCAAACGGCCTTGGTTGACAGATAGCATTTCTATTTCCGTGATTGTTCTTTTAGCTTGGTCAAGGGATTCGCTCCCTTCACCAAGCTCTTTAGTGACATCGAAGGGCTCCATGATCATCACGGAAACGGAAATGCTTCCTGGTTGACAGGTCATTGAAAGAGGTGTAACTTTTTATCAGGATGAGCGAACCCAAAGTCGCCGTCATCAGAGGAAAAGGAGTTTTGACTGCAGGGGGAGACTTCAATCAGCCGAAAATCGTCGAGATGATCCGGCGCGGCCTTCAAATCCTGACCGGATCTCAGGAGGCTAAAGAAGGTTTCGGGCTTTTTTTCGCTAAAAACGACAGGGTCGGGATCAAAATCAACACCATCGGCGGCCGTAAAATCTCAACACGGCCGGAGGTGTCCCTATCTTTAGCCGAAGTTATGGTCAAAAGCGGCATCCAGGAAAAAAACATCATCATCTGGGACCGCACCAACCGGGAGCTCAAAGAAGCCGGCTATCGGGTTGCCTCCAACTCTAACGGCCTGAAGATTTTCGCCACGGACACAGATGGCGCTGGGTATGAAACCGAACTTGTCTCTCATCTCAACATCGGAAGCCTCTTCTCGACAATCCAAACCAATTTTGTTACGGCCTCTATCAGCCTGGCCATTCTCAAGGACCACGGCCTAGCTGGGGTCACAGCCAGCATGAAAAATTATTTTGGCGCCATCCATAATCCCAACAAATACCATGATACCCATTGCAATCCCTTTATCGCCGAGCTTTTTGACACAAATCCCATCAAGAGAAAACACAGGCTCTCCATCCTCGACGGCCTGATTGTTCAATACCACCGCGGGCCTTCCTACCACGCTCAATGGGCGGAGCCCTGCGGTGTCCTTATTTTTAGCCGTGATCCTGTTGCCGCTGATTCTGCGGGCTGGCAGATGATCGAAAAATTAAGAGCTAATAAGGGGCTGCCCTCGCTAAAAGAAGACAAAAGGGAGCCGGCCTATCTTTTGACGGCGGAAAAAATGGGCCTTGGCCAGGCCACCGCTGACAAAGTGCAAATCATTGAGGATGAGGTATAATAGAATTATCGGAGCAGATTGAGAACCATGGAAAGGAGGCAATTTTTTAAGACTCTGGCGGGCTCAAGCGTTATTTTGAGCTCAAACCCGGGGAATTTTCTCTGCGACCTTTTTGCTTTCCAGGAAACTGCCAACCTCTCTCATGTGGAAGCGCGGTATTATATAAAACTCCCTGATAGAGAAATCGAATGCCAGCTCTGTCCCCGCAATTGCAAATTGGGTGATAAAGAACGCGGCTACTGCGGAGTCAGAGAGAATATCGGCGGGACATATTATACTTTGGTCTATGGAAAGGCCTGCACCGCTAATGTGGACCCCATCGAGAAAAAGCCGTTCTTCCATTTTTTACCTAACACCACGGCCTTCTCCATCGCCACAGCCGGGTGCAATGTCAACTGCAAGTTCTGTCAGAACTGGCAAATCTCTCAAGTGCGCGCCGAACAGGTCCAGCCCTTTGACCTGTCGCCCCAAGATGTTGTCGCTAACGCGCTCAAGTACAACTGCCCTTCTATTTCCTACACCTATACTGAACCCGTTGTTTTCTTTGAGTATATGTATGACACGTCCATCGAGGCGCGCAAAAAGGGAATCAAGAATTGTGTTGTCACCGGCGGGCATATCAATCGAGAGCCCCTTTTGGACCTCGTCAAGGTTGTCGATGCCATTAAGATTGATTTGAAAGCCTTCAGTCAAGATTTCTACATGAACTATGTCCGGGGAGAATTGCAGCCCGTCCTTGATGCGATAAAAATCGTTCGCCAGAGCAAGGTCTGGCTGGAGCTTGTCTATCTGGTTATTCCTACGCTGAATGACAGCACCGAGGAAATCCGGAAAATGAGCCGGTGGATAAAAAACGAGGTCGGGCTCGACATCCCGCTCCATTTTTCCCGTTTTCACCCCATGTATCTAGTCCAAAATCTGCCGCCCACGCCGGTCTCAACATTGGAAAAAGCCCACGATGTCGCCCTCGGTGAAGGTCTTCATTACGTCTACATCGGCAATGTTCCCGGGCATAAAGCAGAAAATACGTTTTGCTCTCGTTGTCAAAACATCGTCGTCGAGAGGGTGGGCTTTCAAGTGAAAAAAATTAACCTCGAAAGCGGAAACTGCAAATTCTGCCGCAACCCCATACCCGGAATCTGGGCTTGACAAACTTTCTTCCTCCATTTTTACTGGGCTTTCTCGCCACGTCCTTCCAAATTCTCCTGCTCCGTGAGTTCTCCGCCCATTTCTACGGCAATGAATTGACTTTCGGAATAGTCTTAGCTTCTTGGCTTCTCTGGGGAGGGCTTGGGAGCTTAACCGCTCCAAAGATAAAATTAAGCCCAAAAAATCTTCCTTTGATTTACGGCCTTGTCATCTTTCTTTTTCCCGTCTCGCTCATCAGCGTCAGGTTCTCCAGGTTCATCCTGCAGCTTCTCCCCGGCGAGCTTACCGGCATGGCGCCCGTCCTTTTCATCTCATTAGGGCTTTGTTTCCTGATCGGTTTTCCACTGGGGGCTCTTTTTGTTTTCAATGTCAGCCGCGCCGGCGGCCGGATCGCTCACGTTTATATTTTGGAATCCCTCGGGGCCGCGACTGCCGGACTTATTGTCTACGGGCTTCTCCTTCCTTCTGTCTCAGCCTGGCTGGCGGCTTCTCTCATCGGAGCCGTTTGCGCTTTCCTGATTTATTTCTCGACCGAAAAGAAGCGGCCTCGGCCTTATTGGCTTTTTATCCTGATTTTCCTCAGCGGATTCTGCCTCTTTGATGTTCCCAGTCAAAAAATCTACTGGAAGCCCTTCGATCTCATCGCCGGCAAGGACACACGCTACGGAAAACTTCAGGTGATCAAAACCAAAGAACAAGTGTCTCTCTACAACAATAGTTTTCAGGTTTATTCTTATCCAAATCTTGCCGCGGCTGAGGAATCTGTTCATTTTGCCCTGCTTCAAAACCCGGAGGCCAAAAACGCGCTCCTCATCGGAGGAGGCGCAGGCGGAAGTCTGAAGGAAATGCTCAAATATCCCCGAATCGAGGTCGATTATGTCGAGCTCGACCCTGAGATCATCCGATTTTCGCAGAGGTTTTTAAGCGCTGAGGAAAAGAAAAGCCTGAGCAACGAGCGAGTTCACTTTTTTTTCCGAGACGGCAGAGCCTTTCTCCAGAAAGCCAAGAAAAAATACGAGCTCATCATCCTCAACCTGCCCGAGCCGGCCACAGCCCAGGTCAACCGGTTCTATACCAAAGAATTTTTTCTTTTAGCCAAAGAAAAGCTGAGCCCGGACGGCATTTTCTCTTTTACCGTCCAATCAGCTGAAAACTATATCAGTAAAGAGCTGCAGCAATTTCTTTCTTCCCTTTATTTCACCCTTGGGAGCGTCTTTTCTGAGGTGAAAGTTGTGCCTGGGGACAGGAATGTTTTTCTCGCCTCATCCGATTCGCTATCCATTAATGCCGATGAGCTCTGTCAAAAAATTGAGACCTATCACCTTGAGAACACCTATGTGAGCCCTTCATTCCTTCCTTCTCGGCTCCATCCTCTTAGGGTCAAGTACCTGGAAGACAAGTTGAAATCTGGAGACAAAAGGACCAACCTCGACTTGGCTCCGGTGAGCTTCTTTTTTCATTCAGTCCTTTGGAGCACCCAGTTCAAAGGCTTGGACTCGAAAATTTTGAGCTTTTTTTCCAGAATTCCTTTCTTCTGGCTCCTGGACCTCCCTCTTCTCCTCTTTTTGCTTTTGCTTCTTCTCTTCTGGCTCAAGAAGAAAAAAACGAGCTTTTTTTTGACTCCTCTCGCGGTGATGGGCTTTACCACGATCGTCGTTGAGATCATCCTCCTTGTCTGGTTCCAATCTCTTTACGGCTATCTTTACGGACGGATTGCTTTGCTTCTCGCCAGCTTTATGCTGGGATTATTCTTGGGAAGTCTCGCAAGTTCGAAAATCAAAGAAGCTTCATTCAGGCGTCTCATCCTTATCCAGTCCGGCTTCTTGCTCCTCCTTGTTCTTTTTCAACTTGCCCTGAAGGTAAGGCCGCCGGAGCTTCTGGCGTTTGTGTTTCTCTTTCTCTTCGGCTGCCTGGGCGGGGATCTCTTTATAGTCTCCAACCTCCTTTATCTCAAAGAGAAAGCCAACTATGGGCTTGGCTATGGCCTCGACCTGACAGGCTCTTTTCTCGGGGCTCTGGTGACTTCTTCTCTTCTAATCCCGCTTGTCGGATTACCCCTTCTTTTGAGATACGTCTTTCTCCTGAATTCCTTCTGTTTTCTCTTCCTCTTGGCGCGGCCGAGAAACTTTTGACAAGAACATCGCTTCCATCTCCAAATCCGTGATGATCATTGATAAAGGCGAGCTGGGCGAAGGGATGAAGCGACCATCGAGAGATTTAGCCTGAAAATTTTGGCTTTTGA
>CAZKEW010000143.1:0-5637 GCA_964551885.1 uncultured Eubacteriales bacterium | reverse complement strand
GCTGATGAATAAGCCCGGCATTCCCCAGGTTTTAAAGAAGGCAGCACTGTATTGATTAATTCTGGGACACAATATTTAATCTGGGGGACATAATACCCATTTCCCTGTTTTGGATAAGAAAGAAGGAGATTATCATGATTCGCCATCGTTGGGTTCAGGAATTTCTGGGCGCTGTCATTGTCTGCGATGCTAAGGGCAAGATTCTGGAAATGAACGCAACGGCTGTCAAGAATTTTCAAAAGGACGGCGGCGAGAAATTGATCGGGACAAATGTTCTCGACTGCCATCCTGAGCCGGCGCGCAGTAAACTGAAAGACATCATGGACAAGCAGAAAATGAACGTCTACACCATCGAAAAAGGCGGCGGGAAAAAACTAATTTATCAGGCGCCGTGGTCCGAGGCGGGGCGATATCGCGGGGTCGTAGAACTCTCCCTCGAAATCCCATCAGAGTTACCCCACTTCACCCGGGACAGCTGAGGCGGCAATTGAGGAATTAAGTATTGTGTCCCAGAATTTTTAAAGCCTTCGTTGCGTTGGCAACAAAATCCCAGACTTCGGGTTCGAATGGTAGGCCTGGATCTGGGCGGGCGTGAATTGCTTCCTCAGCCCCTCAAACTCTTTCAACTCTCATGAGCATGCGGGAATTCCAAAAATGGACGCGTTCTTTCAGAAATAGGTCTTGCTTCGCCGACAAACTTATGGAAAATAGAAAGTATGTCCCCGACGAAAAAAATCTTGCTGCTCTCCGCTTTTAGCCTTTACCTGGCCTTTTGCGCTTCAACTCAAAACAAGGTCAATCGCAACACGGAAAAAGACCCCCAATATCAGTATGAAAAAGCTACTGTGGCCATGAGGTATGACCTGGTTGATCAGGCCATAGAGTATTTGAATCAAGCCCTTGCCTTGGGTCCCGGCCATTACCAATCCTACAATCTTCTCGGACTCGCCTATTTCAAGAAAAAGAATTATGCCGATGCGGCGTCGGCCTTCGAGAAATGCCTCGAACTTAAGCCCGATGTTTCAGAGGTCCATAGCAATCTGGGCATCGTCTATGAAGAATGGGGTCAGACAGATAAAGCCGAGGAAGAATATAAGAAAGCCTATGCTATCGACGGCAATCCCGATGCCAGCTTCAACCTGGCCAAGCTGTATTACGGACAGAATAAGCTGGAGCAGGCCTTAGATTATGCCCGAGAATCGATCCAGAAAAAAAGCGACCCGGCCGCAGCTCATAACCTTCAGGGTGTTATTCTGAACCAGATGGGCCGGTATGCCGAGGCCCTCGAGAGCTTTCAAAATGCCCTCAGGCTCTCCCCTAATGACATTAACTTGAGTGTCAACCTCGGCATTGCCTACCTCAACAACAAAGAGTTCGGCAAGGCCCGCGAACTCTTCGAGAAGATCCTTCCCGCCATAAAGGATCAAGCCTTTAAAGATAAAATCATCGAATATTTAAAATTGATCAAAGAATAGTATTTCTCTATTTTTTGATTTGGGGCTTGGCGTCTTCGCCGAAAACCCGGGCCGCCCAGAGCATCCCTCTTTTGACGATTTCGCGGGCCTCGGGCACATCAAAATCTTTGGACACATGCCCGAGCGAGGTGTAAAACACCCGGCCTTGGCCGTACATTTTTTTCCAGACGACGGGCATGACAACCCCTTTGATCCAGGGCGCATACTCGCCTGAAAATGTCGTCGTCGCCAGAACCTCGTTGATGGGATCAACCTGCATGTAGTACTGCTCGGAGTTCATCTTAAAATCGGATAACCCGGCCGTTATCGGGTCCTCATGATTGATGATATTGACCTCATAAGGGATGATGCCTCCGGGATGCGCGACCCATTGGCCTCCGACCATAAATTCATATTCAACGTTGCTCCGGAAGGCATCGGCCAGGCCGCCGTGCCAGCCGGCCAGCCCCACGCCGCTTTTCACCGCCTCCTCCAACCCTTTTTCCTGCTCCGGAGTGATGGAAGCCATGGTGTAGATTTGGACGATCAGGTCTAAGGATTTCATGTTTTCGGCATCGAGATAGGAGTCCAAAGTGGTGGAGATTTCAACATCAAAACCCTGCTCTTTGAGCCAAGGGGCGAAGATGTCCACGCATTGCTTGGGCTCATGGCCGTCCCATCCGCCCCAGACAAAGAGAGCCTTTAGCTTCTTCTGCTGGGCAAAATGAGGAACAGCAAAAAGCCCAAACAGGAAATAGAAAATGATGCAACTCAAAAAAGCTGTAGCCCATGCGAATCTCATGGAAAAGCGATTCTTTTTCATATCCATCTCCCGGGGATTATTTGGCGGACAAATCTTACATTTGTCATCATCACGGGCAGTCCTTACCAAAGCAAACGCATGAATTTATAGGTCATTGCGAGGAACGAAGTGACGTGGCGATCCCAATGATCCAACTAATAAATATGAGATTGCTTCGGACAAGAGGCCTCGCAACGACTTCGTCGGATCGCCACGCTCCGCGCGCGATGATAATAGAAACTTGCCCTCTACTCCATTGCTTTAAGTTCGCGAATCCAGATGTTTCTGTAGCGGACAGGATTGCCGTGATCCTGAAGCGAGAGGGACAGCTTATCCGGATGAGCCTTATAGGGTGCGCGGACTTTATGAGCTGTCGGGCCTAGCAGCTCGACATTGTCCTGGACCAGGACGCCATTGTGGAAGACGGTCATCCGTGCCGGTTTTGTCAGCTTGCCTTCACCGTCAAAATGCGGCCGGTGAAAGATGATGTCATAGGTTTGCCATTCGCCCGGCTTCCGGCTGGCATTCACGAGCGGCGGATACTGACCGTAGACAGCCGCGGCCATGCCGTCGGCATAAGTCCGGTTGTTATACGAATCAAGCACCTGTATTTCGTATGCGTCCATAAGAAAAACTCCGCTGTTCCCCCGGCCCTGGCCTTCTCCGGACACAACCACGGAAGTTGCCCATTCGATGTGAACCTGGCAATCGCCGAACCCCATCTTTGTCCGGATCGAACCCGTCTTCGCCACAACCTCCATGTAACCGTTCTCGACCTTCCATTTGGCCGGCCCGCCATCGGCGACTTCCCACTGAGAAAGGTCCTTGCCGTCAAACAGGATGACGGCGTCAGACGGCGCCGGCATCGGAGGTCCGGCAGGTCCCGGGTCGACGACAGGCGGAAGGGGCCGGTTCATATCATGGATTTCCCATTTCTCAGACACAGCCTTTTGACCCTCGCTTTGATTGAGGCCTTTAGAGCTCGCCAAAGCAACAAGGCTGAAACTCGCTGCAGCCAGGACAGAAAGCCAAACCATGTCTTTCATAGCCGCCTCCCCCGGCTGTTACAGCGTCCAGCCCTGCCTGTACTCTTTATGCAGAAACTGATTGGCCTCGGGAAAATTGGTAATTTCCATTTTCGCCCCGTCCCACTCGAGCACAGTCTTGAATTCCTGCATCCGGAGAGCGATATTCCCGAGCAGCATGACTTCGGTCAACGGCCCCGAGTACTCAAAATCCGTGGTGGATTTTTTGCCCGTTTTGATGGCCGCGACCCACTCCTCATGGATCCCGGGAGACCGGGGAATGGTTTTTTCCGGCCGCTTGTAGTCCTTCATCAATTTTTCAGGCACAAGGCGCGGGTTTTCGCCGTAGGTGCCGCACATCAGCATTCCTTTTTTGCCGACGAACAGACAGCCGCCGCTTTCATCCCCCATCATCCGGCCCGCGTCTAACTCCTTGGGCCTTGGCGGCATTATCCCGCCGTCATACCAGATGAGCTTCACCGGCGGCATTTTCCCGCGGCTGGAAAATTCGTATGTGACCATTTCGGCAAGGGGATACGAATCTTTGGTGAACGGTGTGGAGCTGGCCTGAACCGTCTTGGGATGCCCTAAGTTTAGGGCCCAGAAGGGCTGGTCGAGGAGATGCGCGCCCATGTCCCCGAGGGCGCCCGTGCCGAAATCCCACCAGCCTCGCCAGACAAAGGGATGATAGGCCGGATGATAAAAACGCCATCGCGCCGGGCCGATCCAGAGATTCCAGTCGAGCGTCGGGGGACAAGAAGGGATCTCCTTCGGCGCGTCGAGGCCCTGCGGCCAGATCGGCCGGTTGGTCCAGACATGGACCTCGTCCACCGGGCCGATAGCTCCGTCCCAGATCCATTCACAGATCAGTCGCGCGCCTTCCATGGAATGGCCCTGGTTCCCCATCTGCGAGACAACATTCGCCTTTTTGGCCTCCTGGGTAAGCAGCCTGGCTTCTTTGATGGTATGAGTCAGCGGCTTCTGGACAAAAACGTGCTTTCCCATCTTGATGGCCATCATGGCGATGACCGCATGGGTATGGTCCGGAGTGGTGACGGTAACGGCATCCAGGCTTTTTTCCTTATCCAGCATCTCACGGAAATCCTGGTATTTATTGGCCTTGTCATATTTGGCCTGCTGCTCGGGCGTGTTCTCCTCGTTCTTTAAAAATTTGGCCATCATCACATCGTCCACATCGCAGACGGCGACGATATTTTCTGTGCTGACAGCGGCGATGTCCGATGATCCCTTTCCCCAGACACCCACGCAGCCGATGTTGAGGGTGTCACTGGGTGCCTGATACCCCTTCCCGCCCAGAACATGCCGGGGAACGATCATCAGGCCGGCAGCCGCAGCCGTTGTTCGTTCCATGAATTCCCGGCGGGTGATGTTTTTTGAACCCTTCATTTTTGCCTCCTGGGGGACGTTCCCTGAAGTTAATATGCGGGGACGGTTCTCATCGAGAACCGTCTCCATTTTCCTAAGTAGGAACATCCGATAAATTTATGAGGGTAAGTGGTGAACGGTCAGCTTACGCAGGTCAGAGCGCTGCGGAGACCCGCATTACTGCCCAAAGGGCAAGATTTGACGCTTCGGAACGAAGACCTGGAACCGATACTTAATCTTCAAGCCTAACCGTTCACCGATATAAAATCTACAACAACAAAAGCCATCTGTCAATAAAAAGCAGGATTGTCAGGCGCAAATTAACTCAAGAATGAAGACCTGACCCCTAAAGATGGTCGGCGAGGATTTTTATCCCGATGAGAAGAAGGATGGCTCCCCCCAATAATTCCGCTCTTTTCCCAATGACTTTCCCCAGCAGCGGCCCGATCTTCATTCCTACAACCGTCATTGCAAAGGCTACGAGCCCGATCACTACAGCGGGATAGATGATGTCCACATGAAGGGCGGCCAAGCTCAACCCCACAGCCAGGGCATCTAAACTCGTGGCGACGGACAGAACAAAGAGGGAAACGCCCCTGGTCGGGTCGGACTTTTTGACCCTGAGGTCTTTTTCTTTCTGAAAAGACTCGAAAATCATTTTGCCGGCGACGGCGAGGAGAAGGCCAAAGGCCACCCAATGGTCATACCCTCCCATATATTTGATGAAGCTCTCGCCGGCAGCCCAGCCGATGACCGGCATCAGGAACTGGAAAAGCCCGAAATGGAAGGCCAGACGGAAAGTTTGCCCTTCGGTCGCTCGCTTGAGGTTCAACGCAAGGCCGATTGAGACAGCAAAGGCATCCATGGCCAGGGCCAAAGCCACAGCCAGAACGATCAAGATGTTCACAGGCGCAACTCCTCCATCGTCCGAAGTTGCCATTCTATAATATTCCGCACCTTCTTTAAAGCT
>CAZKEW010000142.1:0-5640 GCA_964551885.1 uncultured Eubacteriales bacterium | reverse complement strand
GAGGAAGGCCAAAAGAAACATTGCTCAAACCAGCGATCGTTCTTATTCCCGGAAGCTGGCTCTTAATTCTCTCCAAAGATTCAAGAAATAAGGCCCCCGCTCTCCAATTTGCTCCGACAGGTCGAACCAGCGGGTCGACAAAGATATCCTCGGGCTTGAGACCTTGTTTGACGAGAAGTTCAACCATCTTATGAGCTATCAAAAGAGCCTTTTCAGGATTTTCAGGGAGCCCCTTGTCATCCAGGCAAAGGACGATCACACGAGGATGATAATCTTTTATAGGCGGAAGAAGACTGCGGATTTTTTTCTCCTCGCCTGTGAGGGAATTGAGGAGAGCCCTGCCGCGGTGGATTTTGAGGGCTTCTGCCATTGCCTCTGCATTGGGAGTATCAAGGGAAAGGGGAACTCTGAGCTCCCTCTGGAGAAGGGGGATAGCCCAACGTAGCGTTTCTTCTTCTTTGTCGATGAGAGCCGAGGCGTTGAGGTCGATATAAGCGGCTCCGGCCTCTTCTTGGAGTTTTGCCTCTTCGAGCAGGAAAACGTCATCTCTTCGGGCAAGCGCTTCTTGGACGTCTCTGCGGCTTGAGTTCAGCCGCTCGCCGATAATGATCATTTTGTTTTGATGAGATCGGCCATTCGCCGGATGTATGCCGGGTTTGTGCCGCAGCAGCCCCCGATGATGTTGGCACCGTTGGCGATGAGAAGAGGGATATGCCGGACGTAATCATCCACATCCTGAGAATATGTCACCTTGTCTCCCTGCGAAAGGACCGGCTGGCCGGCATTGGGCTGCGCTAACAAGGAAAGGGATGTTTCTCTCCGCATTTCTCTGACTAAGTCGGCCATATCGGCGCTGTTCAGGGTGCAATTCGCCCCCAAAACAAGCGCGCCATTTCCCTCAAGCTCTTGGAGGCACTGGCGGGCGCTGTTTCCCATCAAGGTGAAAAACCCGCGCGGGGTGCGGTTATAGGTCATGGTCACAAAAACAGGAAGGGAAGAGACGCTTCGAGCACCCCTTAGCGCGCAGAGAGCTTCCCTGAGGTCGTACATCGTCTCGATGAGCAGGAAATCCACTCCGCCCTTGGTTAATCCTTCGGCCTGGATGGCAAAAGCCTCTTCAAAATCTCTTTCTTCATACTCTCCTTGGGGCTTGAGGAATTTTCCCGTCGGGCCGATGCTTCCGCCTACAAATTTTCCCTCCGGCTTCGTTTCAACAGCCAGTTTGGCCGCAGCAAAGTTAAGCTCAAAACAGCGTTCCTCTAATTTATGAGAAACGAGCTTGAGGCGATTTCCACCGAAAGAATTGGTAGATACTGCGTCAGCCCCGGCATCATAATAGCTTTGATGAATTTTCTTTATGATGTCCGGGTTTTCGATATTCCATAACTCCGGACAGGCTCCCTGAGGAAGCTCCTCACGGATGAGCTCGGTTCCTAAAGCGCCATCCAAGAGAATGGTTCTCTCTCGCAGGAGCTGCCAAAATCTTTCCATCTCTCTTTTTCCCTCGCTTATTCCTCGGGTTCAAAAGCAGATATCTGGCGCAACTTCTCGATGATCTCCGGAAGCTCCCGAAGGACAACTTGGATATCCTCTTCTGTGTTGAACCGGCCCAAGGACATCCGGATGGAGGAACGGGCGATTTCCGGACGGAGTCCTATGGAGAGGAGCACATGGGAAACCTCCTCGGATTCTTCGGAGCAAGCTGAGCCTGTAGAGACGTAGATGCCCTTGGTTGCCAGGGCGAGAAGGACGGCCTCTGCTTCCAGCCCAAGGAAGGAGAAGTTCAGCGTATTCTTGACCCTCTTCTCTGGATGGCCGTTAAATTTTGCTTTAGGTATTTTCTCCTCGATCCCTTTTTTCAGGGTTTCAGCAAGCTTTTCAACCTTTTCTCTGTCCTTTTTGCCCTTTTCCATCAAAATCCGCGCCGCTTCCCCGAACCCCACAATTCCGATGGTGTTCTCCGTTCCGGCACGCATCCCTCTTTCCTGGTGTCCTCCGTGGATAAAGGGACAGATATCAATTCCTCTGCGGACATAAAGAGCACCGACGCCTTTGGGTCCATAAATCTTGTGGGCAGACACAGAAAGAAGGTCAACCCCCAATTTCTCGACGTTCACGTCCGTCTTGCCAAAGGCCTGGACGGCATCTGTATGCACCAGGACTCCTTTTTCCTTGGCTATCTTCACAATTGTCTCGATAGGCTGAATAGTCCCAACCTCGTTATTGGTAAGCATGATCGAGACAAGAGCAGTCCGAGGCGTAATGGCATCTCGGAGGAAATCGAGGTCCACTGTGCCAAAGCGGTCAACGGGTACATAAGTGACCTTGACTCCTTTTTTCTCCAGATAATTGGCCACCCGGAGCACGGCCAGATGTTCGATGGTCGAGGTGATGATCTCGTTTTTCTCGGGGTATGTGTCGATAACTCCGCGAATGGCAAAATTATCCGCCTCTGTGCCCGAACCTGTGAAGATGATCTCGTTGCGGTGCGCTCCCAGGGCTTTGGCGACAGTCTCTCTGGCTTCAGTGACGATCTCCTTAACTGCCCTACCGATAGGGTAAAGGGAAGAAGGATTCCCAAAATGTTCTTTGAGAAACCAGCACATCTTATCGGCCACTGCCGGGTCCAGCGGCGTTGTGGCGTTATTGTCGAGATAGACCATCGTGCGTTCCTTAGTCTCTCCTCCTTCTCAGTTAATCATCCAACGGGTTGAGGATAAGCCCTGACTTCAGCTTCGGAAAGAAGTCGGTGGATTTGTGGGGCATGAGCTCTCCCTTTTCCACCACCTGTCTGATCTGCCGAACGGAACAGGGCTTGAGGAAGAAGATCATCTGCCATTCGCCAGTTTCGACCTTCTTTAATCCTTCCTCCAGGTTCCTGATATAGCTGACTTGCTCGTCCTGGACAAATGGCTTGTCCGTGAAAGCGGCAAGCTTATCGATGATCAGCGAATGAAGGATGGCGACATCCAATCTTTTCCATTCCGGAGACCTGCCTGGATCGATTTCTTTATCAAGAATGAGTTCAGGTTTAAGGCGGAGCAGGAGAAATTTTTTCGAGCCGCCCAGGAAAGCCGCGAACGTATGGCTCTCTTTGTCTATGCTAGCCCGGACTTTCTCCAGGGTGGCTTTATCCGCGAGCGAGGGCCAGCTCACCTCAGAGATTTCAAAATTCTTGGCGAAGAGCTTCTTGAATTCCTCCTCGCTGAGTTTCTCCAGGGCTTTGACCAGCCGGAAGGTTGGAAGGATGACCAGGCCAGGGTCGTCAAGGTCGAAGAGGGTCATCATGATGTAATTGAAAGGCTCATCCCCTTTGATGGCCCGGAGCGTCTGCAGCATTTCTGCTCTGTAATTGAGTGAAGTTTCGTAGCGGTGATGGCCGTCGGCAATGATCAGGATTTTATCCGCCATGGCTTCCTGGATCCGGCCGATGTCTTTCCCGCCTTTGATCACCCACAAACGGTGCAAATATCCATCCTCGTCCCTGACTTCGGCAGCAAGCTCGGCCTTTTTCACCGCACTATCTGCGGCTCGGCCAACCTTTTTCTCGTCATCCGTGTAGAGCAGGAAAACCTGTTCTGTGTTTGTATTTGTAGCCCGGAGCAACCTCAGCCGGTCTTCCTTATGCTTAGGGAAAGTTTTTTCGTGGGGAAGGACTTTCTTGGAGGCAAAATTCTCGAGCTTTACCCTGGCGATGAGCCCCCGCCTTTTTTTGGTCGTCCCGTCCACTTTGAATTCTTGGTCATAAACATAGAGAGCCTTATTATCCTCTCTGACAAAGATACCCTCTTTTTCCCATTTCTCCAGATAAATATTGGCCCTTTTGTATTTATCCTTCTCGGGATGCTCAGGGTCGTCGTCTTTGCCCAGGATGATCCTGACGATGTTGTAAGGGCTCCTTTGATAATATGCTTCTTGCATCGAAGGCGTGATCCGGTCATAAGGCTCGGTGATTATATCCGTTAAATCAACTTTTCGGGTGTTGTAGCGAAGACCTTTAAAAACCTGTATTTCGGCCATCTTTTTCTCCGTTTGATTTAAGTTTTAAAGTCCTGAAATTTGGGTTCAGGCTAATTTTTCTTTCAGGATTTTGACAACTTCAAACCCCGCTCTTTTCTGCCCTTCTTCAGCAGCGGCGCCGATATGGGGTAAGGCAATCACGTTGGGATGGTCGATGAACGAGAAGTCTTCCGGAGGCTCTTTTTCGAAAACATCGAAGGCCGCGGCGCGTACTTTACCCGTATTCAGGGCTTCGAGGAGCGCCTTCTCATCCACCACGCCGCCGCGGGCCGCATTGATGATGATGACACCGTTCTTCATCTTCTGGATCTCGTCGCTCCCGATGATGTACTTAGGCTGCTTAGGGATATGGAGCGTGATGATATCGGCCTGCGAAAGAAGCTCGTCCAGAGGAACCTGCTTCACGTTGAGCTTCGTCTCGATCTTGATGACATCATAGGCGAGGACTTTCATCCCAAAGGCCAGGGCCCGCTCGGCGACGGCAAGGCCGATGCGGCCGGCACCGATGATGCCCAGGGTCTTTTCATAAAGCTCGGTCCCGGACAGGACTTTCTTCTCCCACTTGTGCTGCTTCATAGACAGGTTGGCTCTTCCGAGCTGTCGGACGGCGCTGAGCATCAGACCGAAAGTGATCTCGGCCACGGAGATGGTCGTGGCCGCCGGCGTGTTGGCCACTCTGATGCCCTTTTCCTTGGCGGACGCGGCATCGACATTATCGAGGCCGATGCCGGCCCGGACGATCATCTCCAGGTTGGTGGAGGCATCGATCACTTTCTTGGTCACTTTCGTGGCGCTGCGGACGACGATGGCGTTGAAGCCGGGAATCGTCGCCAGGAGAGTCGGTTCGTCCATGCCCGTTTTGACTGTAACGTCAAACCCGGGGATGGCTTTTAATTGTTCAAGGGCCTCTTTATCCAAAGAATCGGCGACAAGGATCTTTTTCATGCCCAATTCTCCCTGATGATGGGTTCGGCAGCTCGGATCGAACTCCCCATCTCAAATTTATAGCCCAGGTCGGCCAAGGTCAGCTCAAGCGCGCTCAGGGCCGTAATAACGTCGAAACCTCCCATGTAGCCTAGGTGGGCGATCCTGAAGAATTTCCCCTTGTTCGGGTCCTGGGCGCCGGCGATATAGGCCATGTATTTGCCCTGCATGGTCTTCACCAGCTTGGACCCGTCCATTCCCATGGGCGTTTTGACGGCTGTCAGGATATTGCCGGGTCTTTTGGCCAGGAGTTCGAGGCCAAGGGCCTTGACCCCGGCTCTCGTCGCTTCGCCCAGCACCCGGTGATGGGCAAAGAGTTTTTCCAGCCCCATGCCTTTAATGATATCCAGCGATTTTTTCTGCTGGATGATGAGCGAAATCGCGGGCGTCCAAGGTGTCGTCTGTTTTTCCAGGTTCTTTTTGGCTTTGACGGCGTCAAAATAGAACTTGGGCAGTTTGGAATTTCCCACAAGCTTCCACGCTTTCGGACTAAAAGCGATGTAGGCCAGTCCCGGAGGAATCATGAACGATTTCTGGGAGCCGGACACCATAATGTCGATCTTCCAATCATCCATCGGGCAGGGCATTGCGCCCACGCCGGAGATTCCGTCGACGACCAGGATGGCGTCTGTCTTA
>CAZKEW010000141.1:0-5825 GCA_964551885.1 uncultured Eubacteriales bacterium | reverse complement strand
CGGCTGCAGGATGCTGTTGAGATGATAGAGGTTATTCCCGTAAGGCGTGATATCCTGAGTTGTGATCGGGAAGACGACGGGCATCTTGCCCGTGACATATTGCATGATATCCAATAAATCCTCGCTCACTCTCAAAATATAGCCGTCTTTGACAGTTGGAGAGATGGCGAATCCCCGATGATTAATAATCCTGTTTCCTTTGGTCGTGTCGATGGAAAGGATCGCTTCCATCGCCGGGTCAACTTCATATCTGTTCATGACCTCGAGAGAGACAGGCGCACCCATGAAAGGAACCGGCTGGTGAGGAATGACCGGAGAACAGGGGGAAAGATGCGTGGCGACAATGACATCCCCTTTGAGGACATCGCCGCGACTCCTCATCTCCAGGAGCTTAAGAGCGCAGCTCAAAGCCGTGATGGCGCCGTCCGCATCCGAAACCAGGCCGATTTTATGAGGCCTTGCCCCGACCCCGCCCAAACGTCCGATAATTCCCAGCCTCGGGGCCAGCTTTCGCTCAGATCTTCCATCTTTGCCCTTTAGGTAAATCTTTACAAACTGAGTCTCGCCCTTGGCGCCTTTAACCCGGCGGGATTCAAATTCCGAGGGTTTAAGCCCTCTTTCGACAAATAACTTTTTGACTTCATTGATATGGATCGACGGCCTTTCCAGAAAATCATACATCTCCAAGACTTGTTTTAGCGCCATGATCCTTGCCTCCTTATTATCTTTCCGTTAATTTCGTGCCTTGCCCGGCCTTAAAGTAATTCTTTTATCGCCCTGGCCAGAACCGTCCTGGGCAGGAGAACAGGTTTGCCGATTTCTTTTTTGAGTGCACTCTTCGTCCTCAGCGAATAGCCGATACAGTCGAGGACAATCAAATCCACGTTTTCGTCCCTCATTCTCTCAATCCCCCTTCTTCCCTCAGGAGATTCCTGATAAGGATTTAAAGCCTCAACCACGACAGACAATCCCGTCTTCTTCCATTTCTTGATTGTTTTGCCTTTTTGCTCCTCAAGGGGAACAAAGATTCCCACCTTGCCTTTCTTAATGATCGAGACGACGGAAGAAAAGAGAAGCCTTGAAGGACGAAGGAGAACCCTATGAGACTCGAGCGTGGGGAATTCATCAGTGCAAAGCAGGGCTATGAGCCGGACAGGCTCTTCCTCAAGACTTTTGATCTGCCTTTGTAAGAGGGGAAGGATTTTCTTTTTCCCGACGACGACGGAGCTTCCGTCCCTTAGCCTCGTGATCAAAGAAAAATCTCCCCGTTCGGGCTTGAGCTTCCTAATTTTTTCCTGTCGAAGCCCATCAAGCGCGCCTCTTTCGAGAATTGCGATCCCGGGTCCAAGCATACCCGAAATTTCAGAGATTATATCCTGACGGGGAGATTGGCCTATCGTCACAAAGCCTATGATCTCTTTCATGTCAATTGCCTGTACTTCAGGATCTCTTTGCCGATGGTTTCCTCGACACGCCTGAGCAAATCCATATCCCGCACTCCGGCGCCGAGGATGAGCTTTTCGGAGGGAACTGCAATCACAAAGACCTCTTTTTCCTCTTCGATTTCGGCGCTGATCAGAGGCTCTGCGCTGCGCGCATCAAAGGTCATTATCAAATCGGGAAAAGTGGCAATCCTGTAGCCTTCGGTTTCCAGGGTCATATATTCATTCCAGAAGCTGAGCTCGCAGGACATGCCCTCGGCTTTCAGCCAAATATTCCCGATGTCCAGACCGCCCTCGGTTTTGAGGTCAATTTTCTCGATCCATCCCCTGAGATAAAAACTCCCACCCAGGCTCTGGAGGACCCTGTTGAGAGCTCTCTCCGGATCGACATCTCTGGACTCCATGATCGTCTTCCCGATGTTGACGGCCATGGCGACTGCGCCTGGAGCTCCGGCTTCTTTGACATATCGGGCTGGAACAGGGTTGCGGGCTACGGCCACCATGCCGCCGGCTTTTATTGAAGCTTCTCTAACCGATTTGGCAACATCCTGGAGTGAGCCTTTAAAAAAAACTTCAACGCGACTTCCCCTCTCTCGCGACCCGCCGACTGCAGCCTGGAGCGAAATAAATTCTTTTTGCTGAGCGAGGCCCATCGACCCCATCAAACCCAGGGGGTGGGCACGGCCGTTGCAGGGCGCGTCAATGACCGGAACCTCAAAGGCTGTCGATTGCAGCCAGCCATTGAAAACGCCGAGCGCGCCGATTTCACTCGAGATAAGTCCGTCGATCTTCAACCCCGAATTCTCGATAAAGAGTGCAACGGCTCGAATATAATCATCCGGCTCGACAATATCCCTTCCCGCCGAAGGAGCCCCCACTCCCGACACCGTGAGGAGAACAGCATCCTCGGGGATCTCATCAATCGATAAAATTTCTGAAAAGCCCCTCTCTAAGGCAAGATGACCAAGCTTTCTTCCCTCTTCGATCCAGCCTCCTCCGCCTCCGCCCAGGACGGTTCCTCCCAACACTGCAGCTTCGACAGTTTCTTTATCGACTTTAATTTGGTTGGCTCCTCTTGAAAATGCGCATCGCAGCCCAGTACAAAAGGACGGCCGAAAGGATTCCGTTGAAGGCAAAGATTGAAAAGGGAAAGACATGAATCCTGAAGGGGTGACCGGAAGTCGTCCAGCCGATGAGCAAAGAGACAAAGTAAACAAGGAAAGCGATAGGGTTCCAGCGTTTTATCGGTCTCGCCGAGCCCGCCCCATAGGCCTTCTTCCTGAGAAAATAATAATCTGCCACCAGGATGCCTCCGATCGGCCCGACAGCGATGCTTAAAAGGCTCAAGAAAAGGTCCAGCCGGCTGAGGATGCCCCAGGCCGCAAGGCCTGAAGCGAGAATCCCGACGATGATCGCCAGTTTCCATCGCGTCCATCTGAATATTGAATTAAAGGCGAGGACCGAAGAGTAGAGGTTGCTGTCGTTCGTTGTCCACTGGGCGAACCCTATGGCTAAAAACCCGATAAGCCCCAACCCGGCAAAAGCAGGGCTGACGATGATCCGGGGAAGCTGCTCATGGTATAAACCCGTCCTCATCGACAGCACAGAACCGACAACCTGCATGAGGGCACTCGCGCCCATGGAAAGAGTCGCAGCGTAGAGAACGTCCCGAAACCGGGGCCGGGCATAGCGGAACACATCGGCCGAGGTCACAGCTCCGACGATAAACCCTCCGGCAACAATCGAGGCAGCGGCGCCGAGGGTGATGGGATAAGGTGACGGCCGATGAATCTGGGCGAGCTGGGTCAGCTCTTGTGCGGGGAGAAAATGAAAACCCATCTTAAAAGCGGCATAGAGAAAAACAATGATCATCGGCGGCACAGCGCACCAACTCAGGGCCTTCAGCCCTTTAAACCCGAAGATGGCAGGAACCATCATCAGAATTCCGCTCAAAAAAGCGAGGAGTGAGACGGGAATGGGAATTTTAAAGGTGGCCAGGAGAGTCTCGCTGAATAAGCCCGCCTGGACACCGAACCAGCCCATGAACGCCGCAGCGAGCAGGGCCGACATGAACAAAGACCCATACTCACCGAATGCTATTCGCGTCAACAACGGAGTGGATAACCCCGACCTGGCTCCCATAAATCCTGTAAGCGTCATCATACCGATAAGGAGGGCTTCGCCAAGAAGATAAGCGAGGAGGACATATTTGAGGGAGCCGAGTCCCATCCCGACCATCATCCCGCGCAGGAGCGCGCTCAGGACGATTGCCACACCTATCCAGACCATGGCGATATCAATCCACGGTTTTCTTTCTTCAGGGGGAACAGGTTTCAGCGAAAAATCGTCCAAAACTTCTTGCTTTGCTGAGCTCATTTTTATCTATAAAGCATCTTATCCCTAAAGCAATATTGGGAAAAATTTTATTACATTCGACCTAAAGAAGCAAAACCCTAATTTGCCGATATGAAAGAGCGGGGACGGTTCTCGTTGAGAACCGTCCCCACTTCTGGATAAAGCCCCCGCCTTATGGGCCGGCGAGCGCTCCTTATTGTTGAGCCCGGTCGATAATCCTGCCTTTCGAGGTCAGGACATAAAAAAGTGAGAATGATGAGTTTAGATTTGATTCTTCGGGAAAACGCGGCGGCGGCTCATGTTTTCGAGGACAAAGGGATAGGCTTCCAAGCTCTCGAGCTCCAATTCGGCCTTGATATCATATTCCCGGAGCGTATTTTTCATGTTGCTAATATCTGCCTCCGTGAAGAGGTCTCCCATCAGCGCCGGCCAGGCCCTTGCGCCACGCGCTTCCAGGTTTTTGAGGCCCAGCAACGGGTAGGGGAAAAAATCTCTTTTGGCGCCCGTGATGTTTTCAAAGAGAAGAGGATCCGTGCCCTTAAGGGCTATCCTGACCAGAAGATTTTCAAATTTTAGCTTCTCTCCGAGCTCCGGCTTGAACCCAAGCATCAGGCCGTTGGTCTCCAAAATAAATCGGGAGCGGGGTTCCTCTCGGACAATGGTCTCTCTGACCTTGAGGAGATGGTTGAAGGAAGCTTCTCCTAGAATCGGCTCAGAGCCGGTGATCCTGAAGAGATAGAAAAAACGCCTGCGCGAGATGCGGAGCAGGTTTTCAGCTACTTCCTGCGGGGCATAAAATCTTCCATAGCGGGATGGGTTTTCGTTCCGCCCGTAGTTCCAGCAGTAGGCGCAGAGAAAAGAGCAGCCTACAGCATCGGCGGTGGCGATCCCACCGTAGTAGGGCGCGGCCCTGAATTTGTAATACAGCCTCCTCTCCCCTTTCATGACCAGCTTTTCCGTTTCTTCAGAACGCTGGACAGGGTCAAAGGGAAGGCTCAGCTCCACGTTTATTCCTCCAATCTCTGATGTTTAGATAGAGGGAGGCGCCAAGGGCCAGGACCAACAAGATAAGCGTAACTATATCCACAGTCTGTTGGCTAACATCCCAGCCGGTGAAAGTATCGATAAGAAATTTCGTGTAGGAGCTCGGCAAGTCATGGAAGCCCAGCTTCGCTCTCACCTGCCAGTGCCAGTCGGTGCTCGGGCAGTAGCCATAGCCGTACCAGATGCCTAAGATGAACCAGGAGAAAGCTGTCAGGACAATGATAATGAGATTCGCCGGGCGAGTCTTCTTCCACATCCATCCCAAAAGAAGAAAGACAATCCAGGCCGAATGAAAAACAAAAAAGAATTTATCCAGGAAAGCGTACATTCAGGAAAAGAATTTTTTCCCTGGCCTTCATGAAGAGGAAGATTTCTCTTCTTCTTTTTCTTCTTCTTCGGCGATTTCAATAAACAACCTGTAGATTTTTTTCATCAGCTCGATCGTGTCGATGGGCTTCTCGATATACTCTTCAGCTCCGCTCTCTCTGATTTCTCGCTTGAACGCCGCTGTTTTATAAGTGGCGGTCATCAAAATAATTTTCGTTCTTTTCAGATTCGGGTCCTCTTTGATTTTTTGGCACAGGTCTAATCCATGAATCTTGGGGAGAAGAAGGTCTAAAATGACCATATCCGGTTTTTCTGATTGAACGAGCTCATGGCCCGATTGTCCATCCTTAGCACAAAAAACCTGAAATTCGTTTTTGGAGAGCATCTTGCTCAGAATTTCCAGGGTGACCCGGTCATCATCGATGACCACAATCTTTTTATTCATGCTGTTTTATCAGCTTAAGTTTAGCTCATTTCGGATACTTTATCAACTTTAGCTTAATTCGGTAGGCCCACCAAATTCAGTGATAGCTAAAGACTTCGATGGGTGGCGCGGCGCAAGTCCCCGCAACGCCCGCAGCATACGGAGACAATCTAAAAGACTTTTATTTAGTCATATTAATCCCCCCTACCCCCCTTGAGCAATCAAGGGGGGCC
>CAZKEW010000140.1:0-5892 GCA_964551885.1 uncultured Eubacteriales bacterium | reverse complement strand
AAACACCTCAATATACCCGGATAGGGCCAAAAATTCAATAGCTGGGGAGTACCTTGGGGAGCGTCCCCCAGCATATTGAGTTTAGGAAGGGTATCGAAGGCGCTGGTAAGGCCGGGCAAAAAATACATTTAGCGTCAGAAACAGCATGACGGCGTCCATCAGGATAAGCTTGAGGTCGGCATTGCGGCTGAGGCTTCCGAAGCAGCCGCAGGTCGTATCAATCCCACGCAGCAGGGCGATCGCGACAAGGCCGATAAAACCGATAAGCAAAAGTGAAATCAGGAGGGCGCTCGAACGCCGGAAGACGCCAATGATAAGGAAAGCGCCGCTCACCACCTCGACCCAGGGCAGAATAATGGCAATGATGAACGCAAGCTCGCGGGGAAACAACCTGTAGTTTTTGATGCTTTGGGCAAACTCCAAGGGATCGATGATTTTCAAGACGCCGGCCCAGATGAAAAGGCCTCCGACGACAAGCCTGAACCCAAAAAGAACCCACTTATTGCGGATCATCGTGATGTTTCCACAGGCAGGCCGGCCGCGCTCCATTCCGTCCAGCCTCCCGAAAAAATTCTTATGTCGCGAAATCCCTGCGCGTGGACGAGCTTGGCCAGAGAGATGCTCGTCTGGCAGTCTCCTCCCTCACAATAGACGACAAAGGTCTGGTCCGGAGGATAAGGGAGCGCCGCGCTAGCAAGCCCGTTCCCGCTCTCTTTCAGGGGAATGCTTAGGGCGCCGGGGATATGCCCAGCATCAAACTCGTCCCGCGAGCGGCTGTCCAAAAAGATTGCCCCACCCCTCGCAAACAAATCTTCCGCCTCAGCGAGTGTGATGAACCGGATGCCCGGGAACTCTTCTTGCGCGAGAAACCTCTGCTTGAACTCACCCCGGACGAACCGCCGTGCCAGGGAAAAATTGACCGTGACGCCGATTATGGAACTTAACAGCAGAATAAGGAAAATCTCCCGGAATAAGTTCTTTAGTTTCACGACACTAATAATGAATTAAAAGCCGCGGCGGTCATATAGAAACACCCTGGAGATTGCTTTGTCGCAAGGCTCCTCGCAATGACGCAATATAAGATCGCCAGGTCGCTTTGCTACTCGCGACGACATTACAACTGCAACGTCCGCATTATCGGGCTCAGGGGAATAGAGTCTTGTACTTTTTTAGCCCGGCCCTCAACACGTCAATGGCCCGTCTCATATTTTTCTCGTTGAGAACATAGGCGATCCTGACTTCGTTCAGGCCTTTTCCGGGCGTTGAGTAAAAGCCCTGGGCCGGCGCAACCATGACTGTCTCGCCGTCGAGGTTGAATTCACTCAGCATCCAGACGACAAAGTGCTCGCTGTCCTTGATCGGGAGCTTGACGGTGATGTAGAAAGCGCCCTGAGGCTTATAAGCCACGACTCCCGGAATGCTCCGGAGCCCCTCATACAGGACGTCCCGCCTCCGTTGGTATTCCTCACGCACGGGCTTGAAGTAGTCCATGCCCATGCGGTAGGCGGCCAGCGCGGCCCGCTGTTCCACGCTGGGAGGGCAGAGCCTGGCCTGGGCGAACCGCAGCACGGCCTGGAAGACATCGGAGTTCCGCGTGATGACCGCTCCGATGCGCGCCCCGCAGCAGCTAAAGCGTTTGGAGATGCTGTCGACGACGATGACCCGCTCCTTGATGTCCTCGTATTCCAGGATGCTCTTGTGGGTTGCGCCGTCGTAAACAAACTCTTTATAGACTTCGTCGCCGATGAGGAAGAGGTCATGCTTTTTGACTATGGCGATAACCCTTTCGATCTCCTCCGGCGTATAGACCGTCCCTGTGGGGTTATTGGGCGAGCAGAGGAGAATCGCTTTGGTGCGCCGCGTGATCTTGGCCTCGAACTCGGATTGAGGGGGAAGGCGGTAGCCGTCCTCGACCCGCAGCGTCAGGGGGACGATTTTGACTGAGGCGAAGGAGGCATACCCGTTGTAGTTGGTGTAGAAGGGCTCGGGGATGATGATCTCATCGCCCGGGTCGGCCACAGCGCTGAAGGAGAAATGGATGGCTTCCGACCCGCCCGTGGTGATGATGACGTTATCTGCGGTCAGGGGGATGTTGTAGTGACCATAATAGCCGGCGATGGCCTGCCTGAGCTCCAAGAATCCCTGGGCGGGCCCGTAGCTCAGCACCTTGTCGTTGAAGCTATGGAAAGCATCAATAACGGGCTTGGGCGTGGGAATGTCGGGGTCGCCGATGTTGATAAAATAAACCCGGATGCCCTTGGCGATAGCGTCGTCGGCGTAGGGCTTGAGTTTGCGGATCGGAGAAGCCTGGATCGTGCGGCCTCTGTAGGAAATATCCATTTATGAATGCTCCTTAAAAAAAGTATGATGACACTGTGATTATTGGCCAAACTGCAGGCTCTTGTCAAAGGATAGCATTTCTATTTCCGTGATTGTTTTTTTAGCTTGGTCAAGGGATTCGCTCCCTTCACCAAGCTCTCTTGTGACATCGCAGGGCTCCATGATCATCACGGAAACGGAAATGTTTCCTTGTCAAAGAATTTGCCTTGCCAAAGTGGGGGGATTTTGATATTTTTTCTCGAAGACGGCGAAACCTATGCTTAAGGACGCAAAGACGCGGATCATCAGAAAGGAGACCTGGGGGGGTTATCATCTTCTTGGTATAAAGACGCCGAAGATCGCGAACCTGGCTCAGCCCGGTCAATTCCTGATGGTCAGGGTGAATGACCAGCCTTATCCGTTGTTGCGGCGGCCGTTCAGCATCCATGCGCGGGAGGGAGACACCGTTGAGATCTTTTTTGCCAGGGCCGGGGCGGGGACAGCGATTCTGGCGGAAAAGAAGGAGGGAGATAGCCTGGATATTTTGGGACCGCTGGGAAAAGGGTTCGCCATCGAAGGCAACTTAAAGGGAAAAACGGTCTTTGTGGTGGGAGGCGGGAGAGGAATCGCGCCTCTCTACTTTCTGGCTCAGGAGATGCGCGGCAAAAATACAAAGCCCAAAATATTCTACGGCGGGAAGACTGAAGCTGACCTTCCCATTCTTGAGAAGTTCCATGCAGAAGGGTTTGATGTCTTCGTCTCGACGGACGACGGTTCACTCGGGTTCAAAGGTTTCGCGAGCGACCTCCTTAAGAAAGAACTCGAGCGTTCGCGGCCAGCCCATATCTACGCCTGCGGACCTGAACCAATGATGAAAGCAATCGCCGCTCTCTCCGATGCGCGAAACATCCCGGCCCAATACTCGGTCGAGTCCATCATGGGCTGCGGGATCGGCGCCTGCTGGGGCTGCGTCAAGAGGATCAGAAGGGGTGACAAGACAGAATGGGTCAAAATCTGCGAGGAGGGGCCTGTGTTCCGCGGCCCTGAGATCGTCTGGGAAAGGGAAGATTAATGAGCGTCCGCAAGCCCGACCTCTCCGTCAACCTGGGCTTCCTCAAGCTCCGGAATCCTGTGCTCGTCGCCAGCGGCACTTTCGGCTACGGCCTCGAGTTTGCGCCGTTCATCGACCTCGACAGACTGGGCGGAATCGTCGTCAAGGGGCTCTATTTTCATCCGCGTCCCGGGAATCCGCCGCCGCGGCTTGCCGAAAGTCCGAGTGGACTTATAAATTCGATCGGTTTACAAGGAATTGGCGTCAAGGCGTTCTGCGAAAAGATTCTGCCGCAGTTCGAAAAAACCCGCGCGCCGCTCATCGTCAATGTCTGCGGCGAAACGGACGATGAGTATGCGGCCGTCATCGACTTCTTGAACAAGCAGGAACGGATCGCCGCCTTCGAGCTCAACATCTCCTGCCCCAACGTGAAGAAAAACGGACTTTGCCCCGCCCTAAGCGCCGAGGCGACGTTCTCCCTGGTGCGACTGGCCAGGCGGTCGAGCATCAGGCCGATCGTCACCAAGCTCTCCCCGAACGTCACCAATATCGTGGAGATCGCCAAGGCCGCAGAGGAGGCGGGCTCGGACGCCGTCTCCCTGGTCAACACTTTCCTGGCGTTGGCAGTGGATGTCGAGACGAGGCGGCCGCGGCTGGCTAATGTTTTCGGCGGGCTCAGCGGCCCGGCGATAAAGCCGTTGGCGCTTCGGATGGTCTATCAAGTTGCCTCGGCCGTGAAAATCCCTGTGATCGGGATGGGCGGGATCATGTCCGGCCGCGATGCCCTCGAGTTCCTCATCGTCGGCGCCAGGGCCGTCGAGGTGGGCACGGCGAACCTCATTAACCCGGACGCAACAATCAGGATCATCCAAGAGATCGAGGATTATTGCCGGGAAAAGAAAATTATGAAGGTCGAGGACATCGTCGGGACACTCAAGATTGATTGATGAATTTGTCGAAATCGTCATCGCGAGCGTAGCGTGGCGATCTCAGGCTGATCAGCTGAGATGGCTTCGTCGTCTCGCCTCTCCGAGACTCCTCGCCATGACGAGCGAGGGAAGACATGGAAAGACACCACAGCTTAAAAGAAAAAATCATAATTGCCCTTGATGTGGGAACCAGGCAGGAGGCTCTTTCGTTGGTCAGCGAGCTCAAGGACGCGCAGGTGTTCAAGATCGGGATGGAGCTTTTCACCGCCGAAGGGCCCGGGCTTCTCGAAGAGATCGCGCGCCAAGGAAAAAGAGTCTTCCTCGACCTCAAATACCACGACATTCCCAACACGGTGGCTGGGGCTGTCCGGTCGGCGACAAGGCACGGTGTGCATATGCTCACGCTTCACACTTCGGGCGGGAAGGAGATGATGGCCAAGTCCGCTGAGGCAGCCGCGCAAGAAGCCGCAAATTTAGGAATATCAAGGCCTTATCTTCTTGGCGTGACGGTTCTCACCAGCCTCAAAGAAGCGGAACTCAAGGAAATTGGCGTCTCTGCTTTTGTCGCCGAGCAGGTCTTGAGATTAGCCTCGCTGGCAAGAGAGGCCGGCCTCGACGGAGCCGTCTGCTCGCCCCAAGAGATCGAAATCATCAAAAAGGAATCGGGAAAAGATTTTCTCGTCGTCACGCCGGGGATTCGGCCCGCCTGGGCGGCGGCCCATGATCAAAAGCGGATCATGACACCTGCCGAAGCGCTCAAGAAGGGCGCGGATTATATGGTTATCGGGAGGCCGATCACAGGAGCCCCTTCGCCCCACGAAGCCTTTCTCAAGATCGTCGAGGAATTAGAACAGGCCGATTAAGCCCCTCATCGCAAAAATAGCTCCGAGGATAAGCCCTATCACTGCGGTAAGAACGATCATGACAACGACGCTGATAACGCAATAGACGACGACTTTATCTTTGGGAGTGCCCATGAGAGGCGTGTCGAAACCGAGATAGAGGACATAAATCCCGTAGAGAGAGCCCAACACGGCCAGGACACCCAAAGAAGGAATGATGTGGAAGATGCCGGCTACCCAGGCCGGTGTCATGCTGTAAACAGCCAGCTTCATGGCGTTCGGAAGGTTCTGGGCGGAAGAGAAATTGGGGGCGAGGGCGTTGATGATCCAGCCAAAGCCGTAGACAATGGCCAGAGAAAAAACATAAGAAAAAATGGAATAGAGCAGAGCCCTACCTATCATGCTCCCGCCGAGATAAGGAATCCGGAAGCCGACGAGCCCCCAGCCGATGAAACGGGCGACGACAGGAATGGCGGCCAAGATGACCGCATATGGGGTAAAAAGCTGGGCGATGGTTGTCGGCTCGTCCTTGATTTTAACCCATTCTTCTTTTGGCTTGAGAATGATTCCTTGAAGTCTTGGTATAAGGTCCATCCGTGCCTCCTCCAGGTTTTTTTTGAAACTATATAATTTTTATTTTGAATAGTCAAATGATTTTGAAAAGGAAAGTGGAGGCGCGGGCCGGACTCGAACCGGCGAATCGAGGTTTTGCAGACCTCTCCCTTAGCCTCTTGGGTACCGCGCCTTTCTT
>CAZKEW010000139.1:0-5919 GCA_964551885.1 uncultured Eubacteriales bacterium | reverse complement strand
TACGAGATGGTGACCGGTGGCGTGCCATTTGAGGGGGATAATACCCTCGCTATTAGCGAGAAACAGAAGCACGAGATGCCGAATGATCCCCGAGAGCTGAACCACAATATCTCTGAAGATTTCAGCCGCCTGATTCTCAAATGCCTGGAGAAAGACAAGGAAAAAAGATATCAGACTGTTGAAGAACTACGCTCAGACCTGGAAAATATTGGCAAAATCGGCAAGCCCATCCAACCAATAGAACCCAAAGAACGTCCCATTCCCCCCAAAAAGCCGCTCCCTCAAAAAGAAATAAAGGCAAAATCCCCAGGAGAGATAAAGCGAAAATTGGACTTGAAGGGGCTTCTTGTCCCGGCTTTGGTGAGTCTTGCCGTCGTCATCCTGGGGGTTATTATCTGGCGCTTTATCCTTCACCCCTCAAAAGGTGCTGCCCCGCCTCCGCCCACATCTGAAAAGCAATCCATTGCCGTGCTTCCTTTTGAGGATTTAAGCCCGGCCAAAGATCATGAGTACTTAGGCGATGGAATGGCAGAGACACTTATCGACGCGCTGACAAGAATTCCAGGTCTCTGGGTTCCGGCAAAGTCCTCCACGTTCTCATTCAAAGGCAAAAGCCAAGACAGGAGCGAAATAGGACGGAAGTTGGGCGCGGAATATTTGTTAGAAGCGAGCATCGCAGTCGTCGAGAAAAGACTTCAAATCACTGCCAAGCTCGTCCAGGTGAAAGACGGCACTCCTATCTGGTCCAATCAGTATGACCGCCGTATAGAGGATGTCTTCGCCATCCAGGACGAAATCACCCGAGAAATTGTAAAAATCCTTAAGGTCGAGCTGCCGGTTGATAAAAAAGTTTATCTAATTACGAATCCTGCCAAGAACCCGGAAGCGTACAATCTCTATTTGCAGGCCCGGTTCCTCCGGAACAAGACGGGCAAAGAAAACTTGGAGAAAGCTGTTGAGTATTTCCAGAAGGCCATCGAAAAAGACGCCAATTATGCGCTCGCCCAGTTAGGGTTGGCCGAGACCTATGCCATTCTCGGGAGAGATTCTATCTGGCCGCCCAATAATGCGTTCCCCAAAGCAAAAACAGCGGGTTTAAACGCACTGCAAATGGATTCCAGCCTTGCTGAAGGACATGCGTTATTGGCTATGATCAAGGGAATCTATGAATGGGACTTTGCAGGCGCGGAAAAAGAATACAAAGAAGCAATTAGGATTGGCCCTAACCATGTGACGGCTCACCATTGGTATGCCGTGTTTTTATCAATTTTGGGCCGACATGAGGAGGCCATCGCAGAGATAAAGCTCGCCCAAACGCTTGACCCGTTCTCTCCGATGATCAATGCCGATGTTGGAGCTCTGCTTTACTTTTCCCGTCAATATGACTTAGCCCTTGAAGAATTGAAGAAGGCGCTGAGAGCCGATCCTTCTTATCATGCCAATCATTATTTTCTCGGCATGGTTTACATCCAAATCGGGCAGTATGAAGAAGCCCTCAAGTCGTTTCGTCAGGCGGCGGAGTTCGGCGGAGGACCGCTGGAGATGAGTCTTCGCGCCGCTTATGTCTATGCTCTTTTGGGCCAAAGGAATGAAGTCGGGAAAATACTCACTGCGGCCTTAAAAGCCTCGAGTCAAACCTATGTCCCGCAAGTCACCATCGGAACGGTTTACGCATCTCTGGGTGAAAAGGACCAGGCCTTCGCCTGTCTGGAAAAAGCTTTAAGCGAGCGCGATGCGTGGCTTGTTTATCTGAAAGTGTATCCGATGTTCGACTCTGTGCGACAAGACCCACATTTCATAAGCATCTTACGAAAAATTGGCTTGGAAAAATAATTGCTATTAAGGCTTCAGCTCGCGAATTTTGATGTTGCGGAACCAGACCGCGTCGCCATGGTCCTGCAAGACAATATGGCCTTGGCGCTTTTGGCGAAATCGGGAATATCGCGGTATTTGCTCGCCGCCACCAGCACTTCTTCCCAAATTCAGCAGGCGGTTGTCGAATTTCCGAGCTTTTCCATGGAATGGGAGCACATGATCGGCTGCGGCGTCGGGCCTTGGCAGCGCGAGCACGGTGTCGAATTCCACGGCGAGAACGGGATTCTGGTCGTGGACAGGAGCGGCTGGGAGGTTTATTCCGAAACCGAATGACGAACGAAACAGAAATCGAGCAGGCTTTCAACTATGCAAGAGCGGCCAAGATGAGGATCATCATCGGCGTTCCCAAATTCATCCGCGCCTTGATCAAAATAAACTACCAAGGAACGGTGGCCTTCGAATACGAAAAGGACGGCAAGGACCCGCTTCCCGGTTTAGCAGAATCTGTGGGCTATCTCCGGGGAATTCTGGCAGTTATTTGATCCATGAGAAAAAAGGTCAAGCCGCGCCTCGAATAAACCCAATTTCCCCTTTTCCTATAGGAAAAATATCCAATTCCGTTTATAATGAATAGCTTGTTAAGGACGTCTTATTATGAAAACCGACATGACTAAACTGCGCAACATCGGGATTAGCGCGCACATTGACTCCGGGAAGACGACTCTGACGGAGCGAATCCTCTTCTACTGCAAAAAAATCCATAGGATGCACGAGGTCAAAGGGAAAGACGGCGTCGGAGCGACCATGGACTCGATGGATCTCGAACGGGAAAGAGGAATTACCATCTCTTCGGCCGCCACCAATGTGTCCTGGCTCGATCATGAGATAAACATCATCGACACCCCCGGCCATGTCGATTTTACGATCGAAGTCGAACGCTCCCTGCGGGTGCTCGACGGCGCAATCCTTGTGCTCTGCTCGGTCGGAGGCGTTCAATCCCAGACAATCACCGTTGACCGGCAGCTCAAGCGCTACAAAGTTCCTTGCATTGCGTTCATCAATAAACTCGACCGGGTCGGCGCCGACCCCTATAAAGTCAAAAATCAGCTCTGCGACAAGCTTGAGCATAACGCCGTCCTGATGCAGATTCCCATCGGACTCGAGGATAAGCACCAGGGCATTGTCGACCTCATTGCGATGAAAGCCGTCTATTTTGACGGCACGCAGGGAGAAATCGTGAGAATAGAGGAGATACCGGCGGAGCTAAAGGCCGAGGCCGAAAAAAGTCGCGCTGATATGCTGGATGCGGTGTCGCTTTTTTCCGATGAGCTGATAGAATCCGTGCTCGAAGGCCGCGAGACTGAGGAACAAATCATTGAGGCAGCGAGAAGAGGGACTGTCGCCAAAGAGCTCACGCCTGTTTTCATGGGCTCTGCTTACAGGAACAAAGGCGTGCAGCCGCTCCTGGATGCAGTTGTTCGCTATCTCCCCAACCCAGCCGAGGTCGATAACTACGCCTCTGACCTCGATAACAGTGAGAAAAAGATCAAGCTGAGCTCAGACCCGGAGGCGGACGCTGTCGCTCTAGCTTTCAAACTCGAGGATGGCCCCTATGGTCAGCTGACATATATCCGCGTTTACCAGGGGGAAATCAAAAAAGGGGAGGAGCTTTTTAACACCCGGTCCAGGCAGAAATTGCGCGTGGGACGGCTCATCCGGATGCACGCCGACAGCATGGCGGATATCGAGGATGCAGCCAGCGGCGATATCGCCGCTCTCTTTGGGGTGGACTGCCAATCGGGCGATACCTTCGTCAAGCCGGGATTGAACCTGGCCATGTCTTCCATCTACGTTCCCGAGCCTGTGATCTCTCTTGCGGTATCTCCCGCAGGCAAAAAATCTTCGAATAATCTGGCCAAAGCGCTCAAACGCTTCACTAAAGAAGACCCCACGTTCCGCACTTTTGTCGACGCGGAATCCAAACAAACCATCATCCAGGGCATGGGAGAGCTTCATCTGGACGTCTATGTCGAGCGGATGAGGCGGGAATACAATGTGGAGGTAGAAACCGGGATGCCTCAGGTGGCTTACCGGGAATCCATCTCGCACCGGGCCGATTTTGATTACATGCACAAAAAGCAGACTGGAGGCGCCGGCCAGTTTGGCCGGGTCATCGGATTTATCGAGCCCATGCCGGAAAAAACATATGAGTTTGTGAACCAGGTCAAAGGCGGCCGGATTCCCCGGGAATTTATCCCGGCCTGCGATAAAGGCTTCCAAGCTTCGATGAAAAAAGGCAAGCTCATCGGGTTTCCGATCACGGGAGTCAGGGTCACGCTCGTGGATGGCACATCGCATGCGGTCGATTCTTCCGACCTGGCTTTCCAAGCCGCGGCCCAAAGGGCGTTCTGGCAGGCCTACGAAAAAGCGAAACCTCAAATCCTTGAACCGATCATGAAGCTCGCCGTGGAAAGCCCCACGGAGTTCGTCGGCAATATTTTCGGAAGCATCAATCAACGACGTGGCCTGATTATCAGTTCGGTTGAAGACGGCATATTTGCCCGCGTGGACGCCGAGGTCCCGCTGAGCGAGATGTTCGGGTACTCAACCGTGCTCCGCTCCATGACCCAGGGCAAGGCTGAATTCACGATGGAATTCCTGAAATATGCTAAGGTCCCGGCCCAGGTCGCGGAAAGGCTCGTCGCCGAGCACGCTGAAGAAAAAGCAAAAAAAGAACAGGCGAAATAAACGAAGGAGTTCGGATTATGATCAGAGAAGAACTCATCCATAGGAGCCCGCTGAGAATCCTCGAAAATTCTATTCACGGCGGGCTGGGCAAGGGAAATATCGGCGTTCTGGCTTCGCGAAAGGGAGTCGGAAAAACAGCCTGCCTTGTTCATATCGCCACGGATAAGCTTTTCCAGCAAAAGCCCGTCATTCATGTCTCTTACTCAAGCCGCGTGGACTACATCATCAACTGGTATGAAGACATCTTCCGGGAGATCGCCAAGAGCTTAAACCTGGAGTCAATCGCCGATGTCCACGATGAGATTATCAAGAACCGAGTCATCATGAATTTCAATCAAGAGGGGACAAAAACAGAGCAGGTGCTGCGAAGCCTTGAAGCCATGATCCAATACGGAAAATTTCCCGCTGAGGCCATCATTGTCGACGGCTATAATTTTGTCCAATCTTCGGCCGAAGACCTCGAGAAATTCAAGGATTTCGCCGCCAAAATGGGCCTTGAAGTCTGGTTCAGCGCTTCGCTCAAGGGAGATGAACCCCTGTTTGATGAACAGGGTCTTCCCGATGAGCTTAAGCGCCACCTAAATAAGATCGACGTCCTGATTACTCTTCGCTCCATAGAAAACCTCGTCCAGCTCCGCCTGGTCAAAGACCATGACTATCCCTCTCCGGGTGAGCTCAAGCTCGGTCTCGACCCCGCAACCCTTCTAATCGCCGAACCTTAAGGAAGATAAAATGGCGCGGGATTTTTTCATCATCTACAATAAGTAGAGAAATATGCGCTCTAACAAAAATGATTTTTGCGAGTAAATTGAAGATTGTTGAAATATCCAGCCTTAAAAAGCTTACATGGTGTGCCTTATTTTATGCTGTTGCCGCGATCGGGATCTCTCAATCTTCTGCCAAAGCTCAAGGTCTCCTGTCTTTTGCTGAACAGAGCGACGGGGAAGCTAAATATCTTAAAATTCTGAACCTAATCTATGACGAGGTTAAAGAGCTGGGACCGTACCCGGGCGAGGATTTTATCCGAAGAGAATTCTTTATAGGGAAAGACGATGACGATACAAACAAGAATCAACATGTTGTCGTCTTGATCCAGAATGTCGCCGGCAAAGAAAAAATGAAGGTCCAGGTGACTTACATGGAGCCCACTAAAGAGAACCCTCAGGTCAAATATGCTAAGGATTTGAAAAACATAATGTGCGTGGTCATTGGAAACAACGTGACCATTCAAAGCTCGGATTATACTGAGCGTGAGCTCGAGAAATTAGCTCCTGAGATTCTCCGCGCTATCCAGGAAAAGAAGAAGCTTCTGAAATTTTAAGTACACAGGGCCTGTCGAGGCCGGAGGAATATTTC
>CAZKEW010000138.1:5715-6097 GCA_964551885.1 uncultured Eubacteriales bacterium | reverse complement strand
GGACGTAATGGACATCGGTTGTCAAAAGGATCTTTTCGGTGACATTATAGGATGCACCTACGCCAAAAATGTGAGGAAATTTAAACGAAGTCTTGCCGACCGTTGTGTCGGGGAAGACGGCAGGGTTGTTGAAGGGGGCAGGCAGAACGGATGTCGTTAGATTGAGGTCGCCTTCATATTCAATAGTGAACGCGCTCCGCCAGTTAAAACCGAGGCTGAATTTTTCTCCGCGGTAGAGCAACCCGGCGTTAAAAGAAAGGGCGTTGCCGCTTCCCTCCAAGCTCGCCGGAACATCATAATTCCCTAAGAGCGGGTGATAGGGTTTGAGATTGACGAGCTCCACGAGTTTGAAAGTCACGGTGGAATGGATATAAGAAACGCC
>CAZKEW010000138.1:0-5705 GCA_964551885.1 uncultured Eubacteriales bacterium | reverse complement strand
GCCGACGATCGTGATCGATGCCACCGGTAACGCGAAGTCGATGTCGAACGCGCTTCGATAATTAAGTCCGAAGCTGAATTTCTCGCCACGATAGAGAAGGCCGGCGTTCCAGGACCAGGACTTACCATTTCCCTCCATAGTGCCGGGAACATCATACTGCCCATAGACCCCAAGGTCAGCAAACTCCACGAGCTTAAACATCACGGTCGAATAGATGTAAGAAACCCCCACACCAATAGAGACTTGATCAGTCAGCTTAAAAGCGACGGTGGGGTTGAAGAAGAACGTCTTCATGTCATCCTCGTAGCCGAGGTAACGGAGAGGATTTTCCTCCGGCCATTTGGCCCCCAGGCCGTAAGGCGTGAAGAAGCCAAACCCCAACGTGACTTTATCCCCCACACTCTGAGTGAGATAAAAGTTCGAGGGGTAAAACACCTGGGCTAACCCCTCCCAATTTCTTTGGGTGGGAACAGGCCAGTTCATAAGCTCCAAAGAGTTCTTCGGCCAGATTAAGGTTGTGCCCAATGAAAATTGCGTTCCCTTGAGAAAAGCTATACCCGCCGGGTTGTGCCAAATCGCCGAAGGATTATTGGCCACCGAGATGAAGGCGCCCGCCATGGCCATAGCCGCAGCTCCGTGTTCGTAGATGAGGAAGCCGGCTCCGTTGCTGAGGTTTGCCTGCCCAAGAACAACCAAAACAAACAAAATGACGGTCAGGATTCTTCTCACTCCAACCTCCTTGGAATTTTTTTCCTTTCCCTTAATTCGATTTGAAAGGACGCGTGTCTTTCCACCTCTTTCAATCTTGTCCAAGTATTTATAAAAAAAAAGGTCTTCTGTCAAGGATATTTTTTCTTTTTCTTCCCTTATTTTGTGATCAAGTCCTCGCGGCCCAGGTCTTTTAGAGCCTGCGGATAGATTTCGAAGATCGGCTTGAGGACGGGCATGAATTTCACCGCTTGGCTGATATCTCCTTCAGCCCGCGTTTTTCCGCTGAGGAGCGAAGTGATGATATTCACTTTACCCAGCCAGAACTCATGACTGGTATCAGCTGAGCTCACCAGCGTAATATCGGGCTTCGAGTCGCTTTCGCCGAAAATCGTGACAAAGTGTTTTCCTTCCTCGGCGACATCGCGGCAGTTGATCGTGACCACACCGTCGGGGTCATGTACTTTGAAGCGGATGATGAGGTTTGACTTTCTGAACTGCGGCCCGATCTCCGGGTCGCGAGCGACGCGGTCAAAAAAAGCGCTCTGAATGGCATACATCTCTTCCTGATTCTTAAAGTACGGCATCTTATTCCTCCTTGGTATTGATTCAAGACCTAATGGACGAACCCGACCGAAGGCGGGGCTTCGGCGGGGATGATGGGGCCGAAATTTTCTTCGTATCTCTTGATGTTGGCTTCGAGCGCTTCCATGAACCTCTTGGCATGGGCGGGGCTGAGGATGGTCCGGGAGACGAGCTTGCCCATCGGGCCGTCAGGAAAGATGAAGGCAAAATCAAAGATAAACTCTTCTTTGGTGTGACGGATGGCCGCGAGGTTTGAATACTGCCCCAAGGCGATATGCTCATCCACTTTTATGTCAATTTTTTTCTCTTCCATTTTTTTCTCCTTCCAATAGAAACTGGTTTTATTTTCCCTGAACTTTGGGGAAAATTCAACCTCAAAAAAATTTTTAAAGAAGTCTTTACATTTGCCTTTTTTGTGTTATAATAAAAATGGCTTTCTTGCGCGGGCTGGAGAAAGTCCCCACCTTTTTGGTTCCCATCATCAACCCCCCTTTTGCTGACAACAGCCCGCACCTTCACCCAAGGGGGTTTATTCTATATCAAACGGAATAGCAAAAGGGCAGATCCGGAAATGGCTCAAGCGACCATTGAAGGTTTAGCCTTCCCGAACTGCTCTTCGAGGGAACCCGGCTCGTCCGGACGCCGAGGATATCTGAGCGCAGTAGTGTAGGTAGTCATTGCGAGGCCCGAGGGGCCGTGGCAATCTCATGGGATCGCCACGTCGCTGCGCTCCTCGCGAGGACAGTGAGAGAACGGCGTTAAAAATCTGAATGGGAGCAAGGCCATTTACAGATCTGCATTCCGAACTCTAATTGTGGGAAGATGCAAGCTCTTAAGTAATGGGATCACCTTCTGGATATTTGGCGATGACTTCGGCAGGCACTTCAAAAACTTTGCTCCATCCGCCAAAGCGCTGCAGAACTTGAGGACTTGCGATCCCTCTCTTTTTTCCATTCTCGATGAGATAGACGCCTCTTCCGGGACGGTTGCCCTGCTCGATGATGAGGCGGCCTTCGAAGGTCAGCGCGATGGCCTCGCCTTCTTCCATTTTTTCGAGAGTGTCGTTGGAGACTTCCACCAGGTATTTCCAAGGATCCTTCCCTCTCTTTAGGTCATAATTGTAGCGATAGAGGCTCTCCAGGTCTTTGAAGGCATGACGGACATAAAGGCCGGGGCCTTTTCTTTCGATCATATAGACAGCGGCATCCGCGGCTTTGACATACTTCTGATGAAGATAGGCCAAGTTATCCGGCGAAGCCCATTTGGAGAAGGCAGTGTCCATCCTGTTGAGAAGACGGCGGCAGTCGGAAAGAGCATAGGGCATTACACCCGCCCTTTTCATGGATTCTTCCAAATCCTGGAAGGAGCGGGTGAGATAAGTAAAGGCGTTATAAAGATTCGTCCTCAAGAATCCGGCGCTATAATAATCGGACTGCTCCTCTGTCAATCTCAAAAAAAGCCGGCCTGAAGCCAGAAAGGCCTCTGATTTGAAAAGGACGGCCTGCTCTTCGTCGGAAATGGTGTTGTTCCAGCCTTTAAAATGTTCGAAGCTGCTTTGGGCGATGAGGGAGGCCTGTCTTTCCAGCTCTAAGCCCAGGTTATAGACCGATTGCTTCGTATCGGACGTCGCGTTAACGGCATTTAAAAAGAAGAAAATAAAGAAGGCGAAAACCCAAAGACTGATTTTTTTCATGCGAACCTCCAATTCTACTGTTTAAATAGTCCGCTTAACGCCAAAAGTCAAATGGCCTTCGCCTTGACTCATTTTTTCCTCGGTGCTAAAGTGGCACGGAGTCAAGGGCTCAAGTTTCAATGAGGAGGCCGAAGGTGGAAAAAATCGATAACCTGTCCCAGAGATACCAGAGAATTTATGCCCAGCTCGAGCCTCTGCTCCTCAAGACCGAAAACAAGGTTTCCCGGATGGCCACTATTGCATCGCTCTTGCATCACAAAATGCCCCATTTTTTCTGGACCGGATTCTATCTCCTCGATAAGGGCGAGCTCGTCGTGGGTCCATATCAGGGCCCCCTGGCCTGCCTTGTCCTCGAAAAAAAGAAAGGCGTCTGCTGGGCGGGCATCCTCCGCCGCAAGACCATCATCGTCCCCGACGTCCATAAATTCCCCGGCCACATTGCTTGCGACAGCCGCTCCAACTCAGAGATCGTCGTCCCGCTCTTCGATGAAAAGGACGAGGTCTGGGGCGTTCTGGATGTGGACAGCCGGAAATTCGGCGCATTTTCAGAAGTGGACAAGGAGTGGCTGGAGAAAATCGTCAAGCTGATATAAGCGGAACTTGCACTTCAGTGTCGAATGGGTCTTGTCTTCCTATTCGGTCCTATTCGAGGGTCCTATTCGGCGGACACTAACCCTAATTCCGACAGGTCCGAAAAGTCCAATCAGAAAAATTCGGGGACATGAACGGAATTTCTTAATTCCGTATCGTGTCCCCCGATTTCCGTGACAGGACCCATCCTTTATCTAAATGCATGACCATCACGGAATTTGAGATGCATACTTATTCGCTATAGAATTTGATGACTCGGATGACGGCTTCCTCACAGACTTTGCAGAGAGGCTTTGTTCCCTTGGTGAACATCAGGCAATCGACGGCGGGCCGGTAAAGCCCCTTGGCCGAATAGCCGGCGCCCTCGAACGCGCCTGTCTTTCCCCAAAATTTGCTCTTCAGAAGAAATTCATCCACCTTCTTGGCATGTTCCCGGGAAAGTCTTTCTGACTCTGTCTCTGTCTTCTCAATTTCAGCCCTCGGCGCCCCGGCTCGTTTCATGGCAGCAATCTTGGCGTTAATCTCCTGCCGGATTTTCTGGTAGGCATTATCCATCTTGTCGAATTCCTCTTTCTCCCATGGCGTCGGGATGGCAATTCCAGGAGTGGCCCATTTTTTCCACTTGAGGCTGTTTGGGTCAAGGAGGGCGGTGATATTGGGTTCTACCGGCTCCACTCCTTTAGGATAGAATTCGTTATAAGCGACCTCTGAGGTGTAGTACTCGTCACCGAGGCCGGCAAAGGAATGGCCGAATTCATGCAGGACAAGATATTCGTACCACTGGTTATCCACTGTGAACGTGCAGTAAAGATTATAAATCCCGCCGCCTCCATACCGCTTATGATTGACCATGATGAAGAGGGCGTCATAGGGAACATGGGCAGCAATGTCACGGAGGCTTTTATTATCTTCCGTCAGGACATAGCGCTCAGAGCCGAGGGAATCAAAGGTCGCACTCAGCGCTGTGTTTTTGTAAATCCCGTAACTTGGCTCGTCGCAGCCGCTTTGCGCAGACGGCTTGAAGACGCCGTAGATGTTGAAACGGTCTTGGTGAGTTTTATAAGGATCTTGACTAAACAACACATCGGCAAACCGCTTCAAATCCGCCTCGATTTTTTTCTCTTCTGCGGTCGTATAGCCTTCGGCAACGAAGGCCACATCGACCTTCTCGTGCGGGTCGCCGTTTCTAAGAATCTCGAAGACCTTGACTCCCTCCGCCAAGGATTCTCTGTTGCTGTAGATATCAGAGGGGTCGATCTCTGCGTCGAAAATAGGTTGGAGGACATTCTCCCGGTTCCTCAGCTCAACGGCAAACTTGATTTTGTTCTTGGGAAAAGGAAGAAGAGCCGACTCATGATAAGTTCTCTTGACCCCGCGGAGGGCCGCATCCGTCGTCTTGTACTCGCCGAAATAGCTGTCAAAACCCTTGGAAAAGATCAGCTCGCCAGAAGCGGCGTCGAACACTTTAACGCAGTAGCGGCCGCAGTTAAACGGGTCGATGAGGCTTCGCTGGCTTCCCGCCCAAATCCCCTGTTCATAAACCCGGTCTAAAGTGATGACCTCTTCCTTTGAATTTCCGACGTGGAAGTAATCGACGCGCATCGTCTTATCGACAAAATACTTCTCCAAATCGACGGGACTCAGCGCAGAGAGATGACGGGGAATCAGAAATGCCGCCACTAATAAAATGAATAAACGCTTAACCATATAGATCCTCCATATACTTACTATGATTCTTTCTCATCTTTGCAGGACTGAAAGGGTCTACGACTTCCAAAGGCCATAACCGGGATGGCCGAAGCGACCATTGAAGGTTTAGCCTTCCCGAGTTGCTCTTCGAGGGAACCCGGCCCGGCCGGGTGCCGAGGATGTTTTGAGCATGAACCCATAAAAGGGAAGCGTAAGGAAAAACACACGGCGTTGAAGAAGCGCCATGATCTGAGGCGCGAGTTCCGCAGGCACCGAGAAGAGCGGCGAGGGAACGGCGTTAAAAACCTGAACGGGAGCGAGGCCATTCCGGGTATGTCCATGGTCTGCCTACTCATTTTTTCCGGGAAGGCCGACCGCCCTTGACCATCATTCCCGCCACTTCCTTGATGATTTTAACGGCGGCGGCAGCTGTGATTCC
>CAZKEW010000137.1:0-6146 GCA_964551885.1 uncultured Eubacteriales bacterium | reverse complement strand
CCGATCTGGTCTCGGACATCCTGGGCGGCGAAATCCAGGTTCGTCCCCCATTCGAACTCGACCATGATCACGGAAGCGCCTTCTGAGGTCGTAGAAGTGACCTTTTTGACTCTGTTGACTGAACTGACAACCTGCTCCAGCGGCTTGGTGATCGTTTTTTCGATATCCTCGGAGGAGGCGCCTCGGTAGGTGGTAATGACAGAGACTGTGGGAAATTCAATATCCGGAAACAAATCCAGACCCAACCTGGAAAAAGCTATGAAGCCCACGACGACTAAGATCATGGCGATCATGGACGTCGTGACTCGGCGATTGACAGAAAATTCTGGAAGTTTCATGGCTTGACCTCACCGGTGATTTCAATAGGGGCGCCATCCTCAAGGCCGAAATTGCCTTCGACGATGACCAGGTCTCCCTCGGCCAGCCCGCTCAGAACTTCAATCAAGGCGGTGTTTTGAAGACCGAGAGTGACCTCTCTCTTCGCGGCTTTTCCGCCCTGGGCGATATAAACGTGATTATTATCAAGGATGGCTTCTTGAGGAACGACGAGAGCGTCCTCGCGGGTGCTAACCTCGAGAACAACCTCGCCGAACGTGCCCGGCCGCAAAAGAAGGTCCGGATTATCGACAGCGACTTCGACCCCAAATTTCTTGGTTTGCGGGTCTGCCGCCAGGTTGACCACATTGATTGTGCCGCGGAATTCCTGACCGGGCAGAGCAGCCACTCTGAGAATAGCTGTTTGGCCTTTCTTGACCCGCAGGATGTTGGACGATGAGATATCCACCCTGATCTTGATCCGGGAAAAGTCCACGAGCGTGAGCACACCGCTCGCCGTTGAGAATGAGCCCATCATCGGGTTGATGACATCTCCAACATCTGCATTCTTCGAGGCAATGATGCCGTTGAAGGGAGCTTTCATGATGGAAACGTCAAGGCTGTGCCGGGCCAAGTTGACGGCTGCCTGAGCCTGGGCGAGCTGGGCGTCTGCGGCGTCGAAGCCCAACTTCACCTGTTCATACTGCTGTTCGGAGACGGCCTTCTCTTTAATAAGCCGGCCCATTCTCTCAAGGTTTGTTTTGGCGTCATTATAACGAGCCTGGGCCACAGCCTGGGCCGCTTCAGCCTGCTTGAGTTGAAGCTCGATGGCCTCAACATCCATCTCGGCCAGCACTTGCCCTTTGCTCACCCGGTCTCCTTCATTTACATAAATGCGGGCGATCTTCCCGCCGACATCAGGGGTGATAGTGACTTTCTGCCAGGCTCCGAGCGTTCCGGTGTAGAAAAGTTTCTCGGAGATCCTTTGTTTCGAGACCCTAAAAACTCTAACCGGCGAAGCGCCAAAGGTTTCTTCTTTGACCTCCTGCTTCTTCTGCGGGCGGCAGGAGTACCAAAGAACAAAGAGCAGGGAAATAACCACTAAATTCTTTAAGCTCCAGAATCTTTTCATCGTATCTCTCCTTTTCTGTGATCCTACTCTCTCTCTTTCCAATTTAATCCCATAGCCTTCTCGAGCTGAGCCAGGGAAACATCATATTCAAACAGAGCGCGAAGATAATTTGTCCTCGCCTCGCTGAGGGCGACTTGGGCTTGGCCGACATCAAGGAGCGTGACCAATCCCTCGGTGTAGCTGAGTTCCGCAACTCTCACGCTTTCTATAGCCGACTCGACATTCTTCTCCTGGGAAAGCAAGGTCTCTCTCGCTTGGTTCATATTCAAGACGACCGACTCGACCTCAAACTTGACCCTGTCGATAAGACCTTTCTCTGTAAATTCAATTTCTCTGATCCTGGCTCTCGACTCCGCCACGCGAGCTGGCGTAACAAAGCCGTTGAAGATGGGGATGGTCAAGACAAGGTTGAAGGAGTAAAAGTTCTGCCAGTTATCTTTCTTGAAATTAAGAAAATTAGCCCAATAATTATAATTTCCCGAGACGGCCAGAGTGGGAAGGCTCCCAGCCCGAACAATCTTCGCCATCTCCCCGGCCATCTTCTTCTGATAATTGATCTGGCTGAGCTCAGGCCTGTTGGCCATGGCCTTGGCCAGGCTTTCCTCGAGATTGACCTCGATAGGTTCATAAGTCAGCTCTCCGACAAATTCGACAGGTTGAGCTAGGTCCAGACCGAGGAGTATTTTGAGGCCCAACTCGGCAACGGCAACGTTATTCCGGGCTTGGATGACCGAAGGCTTCAAGTTGGCGACGCGGACTTCAGCCCGGAGGAGATCCAGCCGGGAAGCCATGCCGACCTCGTACATATTTTTAACGTTTTGCAGAGTCTTTTCCGCCAGGCTCAGGGCCTCTTCAGAGACTTTGACGAATTCTTTAGCCCCAAGGTAGGCATAGAAGCTGCTTTTGACGTTAAAAACCGTCTCCTGGCTTGTCTGCCTGACACCCTCCTGGGAGGATAAAAGATTATATTTTGCCTGGCTATAACCCGAGGTCAGGCGGCCTCCCGTAAAAAGGGGGAGGGTGAAAGATAAGGAAAACTGGTAATCCCGGGTAAAGTCGATAGCCACCCTCTGCGGACGCTGTCCGGGGAAAAAGGACGGGAAGTCGAGGACCATGACCTTCTCATCCAAATTATACAGGCCTTGGCCATTCAAACTGGGAAAAAATTGCGCCGCGGCTTCTCTGACTTTGGCTTGCGCCGCATCCACTCTTTCCTGGGAAGCAAGATAGTAAGGGTTTTGGGACAGGGCCAGGCTGATGCTCTTTTCCAGGGTCAAGGTAAGTTTCTCCTTTTCCTGAGAAAAAGCGGTCCCGGCACCTGCTAAGATAAAGAGCAGGGCAAGAACTGATACTCCGATCTTTTTCATCTTGATTCTCCTTTCGCTTGGCCTGGTTTTTCCTCTATGCCCCGAAGAAGAAGACTATGGATGAGCTCGGTGGCCTCCTCAAGGCCATAATGTCTTTCATGCCAGAGCTGGACATGACAGTAGCCCTGGAGGGCGGCCTCAAAGAAGATGACAGTCGCGGGAATATTCACATTTCTGAACTCTTCATTCTCCACGCCTCCATGCAATATTTGTGCCACACTCGCCAGGATTTCTCTCCGCTTGGCCTTGATGCTGCTGATAAACTTTTTATCGATTTCCGAGGTCAATTTTTTCTCTGGGGTGACGAAGATTCTTAATTTTTCCATAAACGACCTGTCCATCATCAGCATCCGGGAAATATTTTCTTTTTCCTGGTTGAACCAAAGATAGTAATGGATACCCTGTTTCAGTTTCTCTTTGGCGCTAACCTTGAGGCTGTTGATCCGGATTAACTCCTGGTCAATCTCGTCAAAGAAACTTTCAATGATCTGCAGGATGAGCTCCCCTTTGCCCTTGAAATAATGGTAAAGGGTCGCCTTGGAAAATTCAGCCTCCCGGGCGATATCATCCATGGTCAAGGCGCTATAGCCTTTTCGGGCGATGACCTTTTCTGCCGCTCTCAAGATCGACTGGCGGTACTCCTGACGCCTCCACCTCTCTCTCTCCTGCCTCAATTCATTCTTTCTCATCACGTTACCTTCCAGTTCAATTAAAATACCATAAAGTTTAATATGTAAACCAATGAGTTAAAGTTGGTCAGGTTAGCAGAAATCTTGAGTCTTGTCAAGCCGCCGGGCAAAGAAGTAAAATAATTTTCGGAACGAAAAGACCGGCCATGAAGACGAAACAAGGAAGTTTCATTTTCTTCTTCTTTCCCGCCCTGACGCTTATTTTTCTCTTCTTCCCGCCAACCCCTCAGCCGACTTCTTCAGTGTCCTTCCAGTCGACTCCTCTTTGGTGGGAGATCACTGTCGACTTGAAAACAAACGGCGAATACAAGCTGGAGGGGGGCGATTCCACATATATCGGAGACTATGCCTTTGTCATCCGCTGGACAGGCTGCCTGGAGAAAGATGACCACGATTATCTTCTTTACCGTTTTGACTGCCGGCTCTCTCGTTGGGAAGCTCAGGAGACTGCCTCATCTCCGCAAGTCACCGGCGTCTTGACCACGTCCGACTTCAAGGAGAAACCTTCTTTTGACTTGAAGTACATCCTGCGCAAGGGCAGCGACCTCTATCTCGATTTCATCGTCAATGGGATTGTCGTCCCTCAAAACGGGGACGAGGAAGGTTTCGTCCTTCTCTTCCCTTCTTCCGAGGAAAACAGGCAGCGTGACTTCCAGGTTGACTACAATGCCTGCGTCACGGAGGGGTCTAACTCTGTGTCTCTAAAAGAGGCCGAAATTTTCGCCGGACCTGTCACCAAGAACTATTCCTGGACCTGGAAACACCAGCAATGGCTTTTGAAGCAACAGCAGACGGTTCTCACCGCCCAGTCCCACCGGGCAGAATTATCGCTTTCCATCATCCCCCACTATACCCGCCCGAAATAAAAGGTTGGAGGTGGGGACTGGCGCCGCGCCACCCATCTTAATGAGATATGTTTCCCCAGCAATATAGGATTTTCTACTGTTTTTATTTATTCTATATGATTTGTAACCTTTCAAAAGGAGTGAAATACCCGGTAGGATATTCAGGCGCGGGGGTGGTATCTTTCGTAGACCTGGCGGAGCCTTTCCCGGCTGACGTGGGTGTATATCTGGGTAGTGGTGATCTGGCTGTGCCCGAGCATCAACTGGACCGAACGCAGGTCCGCCCCCCTCTCCAGGAGGTGCGTGGCGAAAGAGTGGCGGAGGATGTGAGGGCTGATTTTGGAGGCCAGCCCGGCTTTCCGGGCATACTCCCGAAGCGTCTTCCAGAATCCTTGCCGCGTAAACGGGTCACCCAGGCGGGTCAAAAACAATGCCTCTGTCGGCTTTTTTTGGAGCTGCGGCCTGGCTTCTTCGATGTATCTCTTAGTCACCACGGCAGCCGACTTGCCCAGCGGGACGACCCTCTCTTTGCCGCCCTTGCCGCGGCAGATGAGATAGCCATTGTCCAGGTTAAGGTCCTTGGGTTTGAGCTGGATGAGCTCGGAAACGCGAAGGCCTGTCGCGTAGAGAACCTCCAGCATGGCCCTATCGCGGAGGCCGTGGAGGTCCTTGTCGTCCGGCTGGCGGAGGAGGTCCTCCACCTCTTGGACCGTCAAGTACTTGGGCAAAGTCATCCATGTTTTAGGCGAAGACAAGTTGGCCGACGGATCTTTTTTGACAAGCCCATCCAGGACCAAAAATCTGTAAAATGACTTCAGCGCCGAGATGAGCCTGGCCAGGGAACGTGCCTGAAGTCCTGCTCGGCTCTGGTGGTGAATGAAACGAACCAAATTGTCTTCCCCGGCCCGCGTCCAATCGATCTTTTCCTTTCTCAAGAAAAGCAAGTATTTCTCGAGGTCGCGGCCATAGGAGAGGATGGTGTTGGCCGAGAGTCCCTTTTCCACGGATAGAAAATCGAGGAAAAGCTGAATGACTTCCTCGGCAGAAGTGCGAGAGTTTTTCATGCGAGAAAAGGGTTTGATTCTTTTTCTTCACCGACCGAGGTCATGGGGCCATGGCCGGGAAGGACGATGGTCTCCGGCGGGAGCGTGAGGATCTTTTCCTTGATCGATTTTTCCAAATCCTTGGTCGAACCCCCGGGCAGGTCGGTCCGTCCGACTCCGCCGAAGAAGAGCGTGTCGCCGGAAAAAACGATCCCGTCGCCGAGGAAGCTCACGCTGCCCGGCGTGTGACCGGGAGTATGGACAACGCGCAGGCTGGATTTTCCAAACCGAATCGTATCTTTATCTTCGAGGAGGCGGTCGGCTGGCGGCGATTCTTTAGCGCCCAGAAAAAAGCTCAGCTCAAACTCCTGGATTTTTTCCAGCAGCGGACTGTCGAGGGAATGAATGCAGAGGGGGACATTGAACTTATCTTTGACATCCTTGTTGGCTCCGATGTGGTCGATATGGCCGTGAGTGTTGAGGATAGCCACCAGTTTGAGCTCCAGCTCGAGGACCAGAGGAAATATCCTTTCCGCCTCGGCTCCCGGGTCAATGACAGCACAATCGAGGGTCTCATCGCAGTAGACAAGATAGCAGTTTGTATCCAGGGGGCCCACCACGACGAGCTTGTAGTTCATTATCCAAATCTTGCTGTCTATAATAAATCGAACTCAGGCCTTAGTCAAGCTCACGCCCCGAGCCGATAGCATTTCTATTTCCGTGATTGTTTTTTTAGCTTGGTCAAGGGATTCGCT